>JAKPAR010000287.1 GCA_029779375.1 Bacillota bacterium
TGTACAAATATTATCTCACAAGATTAGTGGGATAGAAAAGAAAATATAGTTTTTAAATTATGACTTTATTATACGAAGGAGGTTAGAAAATGGAGACGAGTCAATTTATTGAAATTTTAAGCAATTCCCATGGCGTATCTGGATATGAATATAATTTAAAGGACAGTATTGTTGAAGCTTTTAAAGCATATACTGATGAGATACAATTGGACAAGCTTGGAAATATTATAGCTATTAAAAAGGGAATTCCAAAAGATGAAAAGAAAAGATTAAAGATCATGATTGCAGGTCATATGGACGAAATTGGATTGATTGTTACTAATATTGAAGATGATGGTTTTTTAAGATTTTCTAAGATTGGTGGAATTGATCCAAGAACCCTTTTAGGACAAGAAGTTATAATACATGGTAAAAAAGATATATTTGGTGTTATAGGGGCTAAGCCGCCTCACTTGCAAGACGAGTCAGAAAGAAATAATGCTGTAAAAATGGAAGATATGTCTATAGATGTAGGCTATAGCAAAGAAGAAGTTGAAAAATTGGTGACTATAGGTGATTCGATCACTATAAAAAGGACTTTTAAGCATTTACAAGGGAGTAGAGTAACTGGGAAGGCATTAGATGATAAAACTGGAGTAGCAGCTATGTACGAATGTGCAAAAGAATTATTTAATTTAAAACATGAGGCAGATGTGTATTTTGTATCTACTGTACAAGAAGAAGTTGGAACTAGAGGTGCTATAATTAGTACTTATAAGATAAATCCTGATATTGGTATAGCAATTGATGTTGGTTTTGGTTCAACTCCTGAACTTCCAGAAGAGGATGTTTTAGATATGGGCAAGGGCCCTGGAATAACTATAGGAGGAAATATTCATCCAGGGCTTAGAAAAAAATTGGTTGATATTGGCAATGAATACAATATACCTATGCAGTATGAAGTGTGTCCAGGACCTACAGGAACTGATGCTAGGTCTATTCAAATTACAAGATCAGGTATCCCAACACTATGTATTTCTATTCCATTAAGATACATGCATACATCCGTAGAAGTTATAGATTTAAATGATGTAAAAAATACTGCTAAATTGTTAGCTTTCTTTATTGCAGCAATTTCAAATGAAAATTTGGAGGGATTGTTATGCTATTAAAAGAATTAACAGAAGCTTTTGGGGTTTCAGGAAATGAAGGGGAAGTAAGAAGTGTCATAATTGATGAAATAAAAGATTATGTGGATGAGTTAAAGGTTGATAAGATAGGTAATATAATAGCTTATAAAAAAGGTAAGATTGATTTGCCAAAACTTATGATAACTGCACATATGGATGAAGTTGGTTTAATGATTACTGGAATAGATAAATCAGGACTTTTAAAATTCACTACTGTTGGTGGTATAGACAAGAGAATTTTAGTTTCTAAATGTGTAAAAATTGGAGAAAAGCGTATTCCTGGTGTTATAGGTTCTAAACCAATTCATTTGCAGAAAAAAGATGAGTGGTCTAAAGCATTAGATATAAATAATCTATATATAGATATAGGTGTTGATAGTAAAGAAGAGGCTTTAAAATTGGTTTCAATTGGAGACTATGTAATGTTTGATAGTGAATATATTGAATTTGGGAATAATTTAGTAAAAGCTAAAGCACTTGATAATAGAGTAGGTTGCAGTTTACTTATAGATTTGCTCAAAGAAAAGACTAATACGAGCTTTTATGGAGTATTCACAGTCATGGAAGAAGTAGGACTTGTAGGAGCAGGGCCTGCAGCATATACTGTTCAGCCAGATATTAGCATAGTGTTAGAAGGTACACTTTGTGCAGATACTCCAGACATGGAAAAGCATATGATTCCTACAAAATTAGGAAATGGTCCAGCAATTTCATTGATGGATAGAACTACACTTTTTGATATAAATTTTAGAAATAAGATTGTAGATATTGCTGAAAAAAATAAGATACCTTACCAATTTAGAAAGACAACTTTTGGAGGAAATGATTCAGGACCAATTCACCAAACAAAGGAAGGATCAATTACTTCAACTATTTCAGTTCCATGTAGATATATACATTCTCTAGTTTCTGTTATGTCTAAGGATGATTATGACAATACTTTCAGGTTACTGAAATCTATTATTGATGATATGGAAAGGGAGGAATTTTAATGAATTTTAATAGTGAATTGTTGAAAAATTTAGTTAGTATATATTCACCATCAGGAAATGAAAAAAATATAAGAGAGTTTATTAGTGAAGAAATAAGAGATTATGTAGATGA
>JAKPAR010000288.1 GCA_029779375.1 Bacillota bacterium
TTATGTTACTATTTATATGGCTCATATCCTTTTGGAATGGGACTATAATACGAGGAGTGAAAAAAATGAATATAGGTTTTATAGGTGCCGGAAAGGTTGGCTGTTCCTTCGGACACTACCTCAAACAGCAAGGTTTACCTATTGTTGGCTATTATAGCTCAAGTAGATCTTCATCTTTTTATGCCGCAAATCTAACTAGAAGCTCACCTCTTGATTTTGACGAACTAATTAAAAAATCTGATTATATCTTTATAACAACACCAGATGATGCAATCAGCAGTGTATGGAATAAAATGCTTAAATATGATTTAGAAGGCAAATTCATATTTCATATGAGTGGTTGTCTATCTTCTAGTGTATTTACAGGTTGTAAAGATAAAAGTGCATATTGCTATTCTCTTCACCCATTGTATTCTTTCGCAGGGAAAAATTCATCAAATTTAGAAAACACCATTTTCTCAATAGAAGGTGAAAATATTGAAAAAATAGAACCACTTCTTCAAAAAGCTAATATACATTATTTTGAAATTGAAGAAGAAAATAAACCACTATATCATATAGCTGCAGTATTTGTTTCTAACTATATAGTTTCTTTAGCCAAAATTGCAGAAAATTTGCTCATTAAATGTGGACTAAATAAGAGCCAATGTGTAGATGGGATATATCCTCTAATGGAAAGCACATTAAATAATATAAGAGAAAGTGGAATTGATAGTGCTTTGACAGGTCCAATAGTACGAGGAGATATACAAACTGTTGAAAAACACCTATATGGTCTTGATGAATACAGGGAAATATATGAAAATTTGGGGATAATAGCATTAGAAATTGCAAAGAGTAGGAAAAACTTATCAGATGATACTATCTATAAGTTAAATAAAATATTAAGAGGTGATTGCAATGAAAAAAACTGTAGCGACATTTAAAGATGCCAAAAATAATAATGAAAAATTATCAATGGTGACTTCATATGACTATTCTATGGCAAAATTAGTTGATGAAGCAGGAATAGATGGTATATTGGTTGGAGACTCTTTAGGAATGGTAACATTGGGATATGAAAACACTTTGGCTGTAACTATAGATGATATGATTCATCATACAAAAGCAGTGAGTAGAGGTGCTAAAAACGCTTTAATCGTTGCAGATATGCCCTTTCTATCCTACCACATAAGTATAGAAGAAAGTATAAAAAATGCCGGCCGATTGATTAAAGAAGGAAATGCTCATGCCGTTAAATTGGAAGGTGGATATGAAATACTAGATAAAGTAGAAGCAATAATAAAAGCACAAATACCTGTGATGGGCCATATCGGCTTAACCCCTCAATCTATAAATATGTTTGGAGGATTTAAAGTACAAGGAAAAACTATAAATCAAATTCAAAAACTAATTGATGATGCTAAGTATTTAGAAGAAGCAGGTGCCTTTGCAATAGTTTTAGAATGCATTCCTGAAAAAATTGCAAAGCTAATCACAGAAACAGTATCAATACCTACTATTGGAATAGGTGCAGGCAAATACTGTGATGGTCAAATATTAGTTGTAAATGATATGTTGGGGATGTACTCTGACTTCACACCTAAATTTGTTAAACAATATAAAAATCTAAAAAAAGATATAAATGAAGCAATTAATAATTATATAACTGATGTAAAAAAAGGTTCTTTCCCAGAAGAAAAACACAGTTTTAAAATAGATGAAAAAATATTAGATGAATTAAATAAGTAGGGGGCGACAAAGATGAAAGTGATAAATTCAATAGAAGAAATGAAAAAGGTAAAAAAAGAAAATATTTCTATAGGTTTTGTACCTACAATGGGATATCTTCATGAAGGTCATATAAGTCTTATAAAAAAAGCTAGAGAAGAAAATGATATAGTTGTGACAAGCATCTTTGTCAATCCAACACAATTTGGCCCTAATGAAGATTTCGAAAAATATCCTAGAGATGAAGAAAAAGACCTTCAAAAATGCGAAGAAAATGGTTGCGATATAGTATTCTTGCCTCAAGTTGATGAGATGTATCCTGATTCTTTTCTTACCTTTGTACAAGTAGAAGAATTGGGAAAAGGACTCTGTGGAAAATCTAGGCCAACTCACTTTAGAGGAGTTGCAACTGTTTTAACTAAATTGTTTAATATCGTTAAACCTGATAGGGCCTACTTTGGACAAAAAGATGCTCAACAACTAGTAATAGTGAAAAAAATGGTAGAAGATTTAAATATGGATGTAGAAATAATAGCTTGTCCTATAGTTAGAGAAACTGATGGATTGGCCATTAGTTCAAGAAATACCTACTTAAGTTCAGAAGAAAGAAATGATGCATTGTTCTTAAACAAGTCATTAAAATTAGCAAAAAACTTAATTGAAAATGGTGAAAAAAATATATCTAAAATAAAAGATGAAATGGAAAAAACAATACTATCAGGAAAAAACAATACTATTGATTATATTGAATTTGTAGATGCAAAAACATTAAATCCAGTTTCAGAAATAAAAGGTAAGGTACTCATTGCCATTGCAGTAAAGACTGGAAATACTCGCCTTATAGATAATATAGTTGTGGAATTGTAGGAGGTAAATATGCAAATAACTATGTTGAAATCAAAAATTCACAGAGCAACTGTAACTGATGCAAATCTAGATTATGTAGGTAGTATAACTATAGATGAAAAAATAATGAAAAAAGCAAATATATTTGAAAATGAAAAAGTTCAAATAGTCAATATAAATAATGGAGAACGATTTGAAACCTATGTAATCAAGGGCCCTTTTGGGAAAGGGGATATTTGCTTAAATGGTGCTGCTGCAAGGCTTGTCCAGCCAAAAGATAAAATTATCATCATGTCTTATTGCATAATTGATGAAAATGAGGCTGAAAACTTTAGTCCTACTATTGTTTTTGTAGATGAAAAAAATAATATAGTATAAAAGCAAAACAAGAAAAGCTTCCTCAAAGTTTAATACTTTGATAGAAGCTTTTCTTGAAATTTATAATATTTTTAAATTTCTGTTTCCAACTATAATCTAAAAATAAAAAGATATGATATAATAAAAAGTATAATAAAACAAGAAACATGGTGAAAAAATTTATGAATACAAATTATTTAAAAAAGTATACGCAAAAATATAGAGGTCAATTTTTGATAGCTCTTACATTTTTGATACTTGAAGCAATGGTAGATTTAATTCAACCTACTATTATGTCTAAAGTAGTCGATATTGGTGTAAAAAACAAGGATGTGAATTATGTATTAAAACTAGGAGGATTGATGCTTGTAGTAACGGCATTAGGAGCAATTTTTGCCGTTGTCAGAAATATAAAGTCTTCCAAAGTTTCCCAAAGTTTTGGAGCAGATTTAAGGCAAGACTTATACATAAAAATACAAAACTTATCTATTGAAGATATAAACGAATTTCAAGATGCCACATTGATTACTCGTCTGACAAATGATGTAAATCAAATTCAAAATTTTGCTCATGGCTTAATGAGAGTATTTGTAAAAGCCCCTATACTTGGCATAGGCTCTATAATAATGGGATTTATATTAGATTTCAAGATGGGACTTATACTTCTGGGGCTTGTTCCTATAATAGGAATAGTCATACTTATAAATCTTAAAGTTTCCTACCCTATATTTGTAAATATGCAAAAAGCACTAGACAATGTCAATGGTACTATAAGAGAATATTTAGCAGGTATAAGAGTAGTCAAAGCTTTCAATAGATTTAAATATGAAGAAAATAGGTTTAAAAAAGTAAATGAAAATTTGAAAAATGTAACAACAAAAGGAATGAGAAGGTTAGCTTTGTTTAATCCTGCAGTATCATTGATAGTTAATTTAGGAATTGTTTTGATCCTATGGATTGGAGGCATAAGAGTTAATAGTGGCAATTTAGAAGTTGGCAAAATAATAGCTCTTATAAACTATATAACTCAACTTTTATTTTCTCTTGTGATGGTCATT
>JAKPAR010000329.1 GCA_029779375.1 Bacillota bacterium
TCAGCCTATCACTATAAGCTCCCCTTACAAGTATTAAATTTTGTCATAAAGTATTAAATAAATGATAATACTTTAGGTATATGATATTATATCGAATATATATTGTCAAACCAAAAATGATGTAGCTCTCATTATTTCAAAATAATCATCTGTTTCAAATATTATACTCTTTTCTCCCTTTTGAGCAGCACCAGGATAAAAAGAGTTTTTATAAGCATCTCCATGAAAATTGTACCCTATTTCTAAACTAAATTTCTCTGGTAATTTTATATTATTTTTAGATAGATCTTTTTTTAATGCCTTTTTCATACCTTCTTTTATCATTTCTACTGCTTTATTAGGATGAATGCTTATAGATGAGGCTCCTTTACCTTCACTTACAGCTACTGTAACAATATTTTTATTTAAATTTTTAGCATCTTCACAAAGTCTCTTATCGCCACTTAGAAATACAACAGGTACTCCTAAATATGCTGCTAAATAAGAATACATTAAAAATTCACTTAAATATTCTCCATTTAATTTTATGTAATTAATTACAGAGCTATTTATAGTATGGGCTAATGGATTAGCATTAGAACCTCCATAGGAATGATAACCTACAAAAGCTACTCCATCGAAAGTTTCATCTATACCTTGAAGCATCTTATATGGATGTCCACTCCAACCCCTAATAATTTGAGCATTTTCAGTTAATTTATAAGGATCAATATTTCTTCCAGTACCATGGGCATCTTTTACTAAAATCTCTGTAGCTCCTGCAACAGTAGCACCTTCACAAGCTGCTGCTACCTCTCTAGACATTTGTTCTGCAAAATATGAATAGGCATTGGAACTTTTTCTTGCCTCTTCCCAATTGGCAATTCCAGCTACCCCTTCAATATCTGCACTAATAAAAATCTTCATTATGTTATTCACCTCTTTAACATTTTTAAAAATATAAGGACAGGCTGCAAAAATGCAAAAAGATCCGTCCCTGGTGCATCCTAATTTGAAAAACTTAATCAGATGTTGTTGGTATTATCTTAACTATTTGTCCAGCTAAATTTTGTATGGGCATAGTTTGGAGGTATATCTTCCCTGGTCCTGTTAATACTGTCAAAAACAATCCTTCTCCACCAAATAGCACATTTTTCATTCCCTTAACAGTTTCTATATCAAAACTTACCGATTGTTCAAACATCGCCACATGCCCTGTATCTACTTTAACTGTTTCTCCTGAGCTTAAATCATATTCTTCAATATATCCATCCATTTCAAGAAATACTATTCCTGGTCCAGTTATTTTTTGAAGTATAAAACCTTCTCCACCAAACAATCCTGCTGCAAATTTTTTCTTAAAATACACTTCCAATGAAACTGACTCTTCGCTAGCTAAAAAAGCATCTTTTTGTGCAATAATACTTTCACCAGGTTTTAATTCCAATGCTAAAATTTTTCCAGGGAAAGAAGATGGAAAAGCTATAGTTCCAGATCCACCACTACATGTGAAAATATTCAAAAACAAGGATTCGCCTGAAAACATTCTCCCTATTCCACCCATTAAGCCACCTTTCATATTAGTATCCATTATTATATTATCTGTCATCCATCCCATGGCTCCTGCTTGGGAAGCTATCCTTTCACCTGAGTTGAGTTTACAAATT
>JAKPAR010000341.1 GCA_029779375.1 Bacillota bacterium
TCTTGCCAGCCTATATATACCGCCACCAATAAAAAATAAGGATACTAAACTTTCGCTAACCCCTAATAATCCTTTATTTATATTCCACCATAATAAAATAGGTGCTATTCCAAAAGAGACTAAATCACATAGGGAATCCAGTTCCTTACCAAATTTACTTGTGACCTTCATCTTTCTTGCTATATACCCGTCTAGCTTGTCAGTGATTCCAGCTATTAAAATCAATATAGAGGCAATCTTTATATTAATAGGGTTACTATTTGTACTAATAAAAATAGCAATAGCTCCCAGTGACATATTAGCATAGGTAATGGCATTGGGTAGTATATGTAGTTTTAACAATTCATCACGTTCTAACCTCAACATTTTTATCACCTTTCCTGCCTCTAACAAATACAACAATATTATCTAACATCAAAATAATGCCGCTTATGGCAAATTCAAACCAAAAGGTCGCGAATCTAAAAATGAATGCTACAGAAAGCCCAATTTCCATGGGTATGCCTTTAATAGCTAATAAAACTAACATGGAACTTTCAAAACTACCTATACTACCCGGAAGGATAGGAATCATTCCCATTATATAAGTGAGAAACGTTATAGCTGCTGTAGAGATTAAATCCATCTCTATAGCCAATCCCTTCATTACTAGAAACAATTTAAAAGCATAAAAGCTCCAAATAAAAAGAGCTAACATCATCTGAATAGAGAATTTTTTCTTATCCTTTAGCAAGTCCCTTATAATACCGCTGTATTCCCTCAGCGTTTTATCTATTTTCCCCATTAATTTAGTTTTGCTTAAAAACCTGCTTAAAAATTTTATCACCCTATCTGGGCTTAGAGACAATAATATTAAAGCTCCTAAAAAAATAGAGAATATAGCAATAACTACAGCAAAAGTATATATATAATGTCTATGTTTTACGCTTATATTAAAGGTAAACCAAATCAAGTTAAATAAAGTCAAAAACAGAAAGCTAAGAAGGCTTAAGGTTTTTTGTAGCCCTACTACAATAGTTGCTTTTCCAAAATCTATTTGTAGCCTTTTCCTAAGCTCATAAATTCTTGCTAGTTCTCCACCGGCTTTTACCCCTGGTGTAATAGCATCTACTACACTTCCCTTTGCATTCATCAGGAGAATATCCAAAAAAGATACATCTTCTTTTACCCTTAAAGCCATAGACCTCCATTGTAAGGCAAGAAGAAAAATTGTAAAACATTGTGATAGGAGCAATAATACTATAGATTTTGGAGGTAGGGATCTAATATGAACAGAAACCTCTTTCCAGTCGGTATTAACCACAATTAAAACTACAGCTATAATTCCTAAAACATATAGTATGCCCTTTACTAGGTTCTTTTTCATACTAGACCCCCTAAACCTTTTCCATAAGCAAAATTTCCTCCATGGATTTGCCTCTGCATCCTATAGAATAAGTATTAATATCCTTTAAATTATTCTTGATAAAATCATCTGTTATATTAGAATAGAAAGGTTTTAGTATTTTTCTTGGCATTCTTACTATTACTCT
>JAKPAR010000359.1 GCA_029779375.1 Bacillota bacterium
TATGAATAATATAAACAGTTCATATTATAGTGGCAAAATAGAAATTCTTGAAGGAGATGCAGAGGAGATATTGCCAAAATTGACTGGTAAATATGATTTTATATTTCTGGATGCATCAAAGGGTCATTATTTGGATTTTTTTAGAGATTGTTCTAAATTGTTAAATGATGATGGATTGATAGTTTCTGACAATGTATTATATAAAGGAATGGTTGCTAGTGATGAATTGGTTGTTAGAAGAAAAAAAACAATAGTTAAACGAATGCGACAATATTTAAAGTATATTTCTGATTTAGAAGGTTTTATAACAAGTGTTTTGCCTTTGGGAGATGGCGTAGCTTTAACGTATAAGGAAGGAGGGAATTAGTTGAAAAAATTAGAATTGTTAGCTCCTGCTGGAGATTTAGAAAAATTAAAGATGGCAATTATATATGGTGCTGATGCAGTTTATCTAGGTGGAGAAGAATTTGGTTTAAGGAAAGCTTCTAAAAATTTCACTATTGAAGAAATTGGTGAGGGAGTCAAATTTGCTCATGAAAGGGGCAAAAAAGTATATGTTACTTTAAATATAATTCCTCACAATGAAGATTTGATTGGTTTAGATGAATATGTTCTTGAGTTGGAAAAACTTCATATAGATGGGGTGATTGTAGCTGACCCAGGAGTTTTTTCTATAGTTAGAAGGGTTTCTCCAAATATGCCAATACATTTGAGTACTCAAGCTAGCGTTACAAATTATGAAACTGTAAAGTTTTGGTATGATTTAGGAATCAAGAGAATAGTTGTTGCTAGGGAACTATCTTTAGAAGAAATCAAGGAAATTAAAAAGAGATTGCCTGAAGATTTAGAAATAGAAGCTTTTGTTCATGGTGCTATGTGCATATCTTATTCAGGTAGATGTTTACTTAGCAATTATATGGCAGGAAGAGATTCAAATAGAGGAGAATGCGCTCATCCTTGCAGATGGAAGTATACACTTATGGAGGAAAAAAGACCAGGCGAATACTATCCAATATATGAAAATGAAAAGGGAACTTTTATATTTAATTCAAAAGATTTATGCATGATAGACCATATTCCTGAATTGGTAGAAGCAGGTATTTCTAGTTTTAAAATTGAAGGAAGAGTTAAAAGTCAATATTATGTAGCTACTGTAGTTAGATCTTATAGGATGGCTATAGACGAGTATTTTAGATTAGGTAATCAATACAAATATAAAGAAGAGTGGCTAGATGAAATTAAAAAAGCTAGCTATAGAGATTTTACTACAGGATTTTACTTTAACAAGCCTACTGGTGAGGATCAAGTGTATACTAGTAGTTCTTATATTAGAGAATATGATTTTGTAGGGCTTGTATTGGATTATGATGAAGAAACTAAAATAGCTACTATAGAGCAGAGAAATAGAATGTTTTTAGGTGATGAAATAGAAGTTTTTGGGCCCAATAAAGATTATTTCAAACAAAAGATAGAAAACATGTGGGATGAAGAGGGAAATAGCATAGATGTTGCTCCACATCCACAGCAGATCGTAAAGATGAAGATGGATAGACCAGTCCAGAAATGGGATATCATAAGAATACCAAGAAGGGATTGATATAGTTGAAAAAACCTATAATCATAGGAATTACTGGAGGGACAGGCTCTGGAAAGAGTACTGTTTCAAAAGAAATCTATAAATCCATTGAAGATAAAAATGTGGCAATTATTGAACAAGATTCTTATTACAAAGACCAGAGCCATTTGACTTTTGATGAGAGAAAAAAGACAAATTATGACCATCCATTTGCTTTTGACAATGATTTGCTTATAGAGCATTTAAAAATGCTTATGGAAGGTAAAACTATAGAGAAACCTATTTATGATTTTGAAATACACAATAGAAAAAAAGAGACTGTGACTGTATGTCCTAAAGATATTATTATTTTAGAAGGGATACTTATATTGTATGATGAAAGAATTAGAGATTTATTGGACATAAAGATATTTGTAGATACAGATTCAGATGTGAGAGTTATAAGACGTATCACTAGGGACTTACAGGAAAGAGGAAGAAGTTTAGATTCTGTCATTGATCAGTATATGAGTACAGTAAGGCCTGCACATATGCAATTTATAGAGCCAACTAAGAAATATGCTGATATTATAATTCCAGAAGGTGGATATAACAAAGTAGCCATAGATATAATGGTTACGAAAATAAAATCTATAATAAATGCATAAAATTATAATACCTCCATTATAAATTGGAAATACTATTTATACCAATATAATGGAGGTTTTTTTATGAGGAGTCAAAGAAATAGTCCAATTAAAACTAAAATATTGAGATTGTCAATGTTGTCATTATCCATATTTATTATATTGATATCTAGACTTGCATGGATTCAAACTGCTAAATCTAATGAATATAGATTAGCAGCTATAAGACAAAGAGCGAGGGAAGTAAAAGTATATCCTCCTAGAGGAATTATATATGATAGAAATCTTATTCCTCTGACTAATAGAAGTAGAGTCACAACCATGTTTGTCATAAAAGATCAAGTTATAGATAATGAAGAGAGTATCAAATTTATCATGGAATATACAGATGCAAATAAGAAAAGTATTGTTGAGAATAGTTCTGACAAGATTTTAGAATTTCCACTTAAAAAAACTTTAAAAGATAAAAAATTGCCTAAAGGAATTTTTATTTCTGAAAAAACGTTAAGATATGATGAAATGAATATGCTGTCTCATGTTATAGGTTATGTAAAGCGAAGTGATAATAGCGGAGAAAGTGGGATTGAAAAAGTATTTGACGATATACTTAAAAACAATGAAGTAGGGTCTATATATTTTGAAGTTGATAATAAGAAAAAAAGAATTATACCTGGTGGAGGATTTGTAGTAGTAGAAAATGAAGAATTCAAAAAACCTAATAGTGTGAAATTAACTATTGATTATCATATACAAAAAATAGTAGAAGAGGCTATAGATGAGGAAAATGTCAATGGTGCTGTTGTAGTAGCTGAAGTAGATACTGGTGATATAGTGGCGGTTGCAAGTAGACCAAATTTTGATCAAGATGAAGTAGATGCTTATTTAAAAAAAGATAATATGGAACTTTACAATAAAGCTATTCAAGTTTCTTATCCTCCTGGTTCATTGTTCAAGATTGTGGTACTTCTTGCTGCTCTTGAAGAAGAGCCAGATATAGCAAATGAATATTTTTATTGTAGTGGATTTGAGAAATTAAATGATTTAATTATAAAATGTAACAAAGAGGATGGACATGGCTACATTTCAGCGGAAGAAGCTTTTGCTAAATCCTGCAATTCAGTGTTTATTCAGATAGGGAAAAGGGTGGGAAGTAAAAAAATAATTGATATGGCTCAAAAGATGGGCTATGGTAGAAAATTAAATATAGGGCTTCTTGAAGAAGTTGCTGGAAATTTACCTTATGGAGAAGAGCTAATAGGGCCATCCGTAGGCAATATATCTATTGGTCAAGGAAAGATTGAAGTTACGCCTCTTCAAGTGACAAATATGATGATGATACTTGCAAATAATGGAGTGGAAAAAGATTTATCAATAGTTAAAGGAATAGTCACTGAAGATGGACGTATGGTTAAAGAATTCAAGAAAAACGAGGAAAAAAGAATTATATCTAAAGAAAACAGCCAAATAGTCAATAAATTTATGGCAGAAGTAGTACTGAGGGGAACGGCCAAGAAATTGAATTTAGAAGATATAGGAGGTGCTTGTGGTAAAACAGGATCAGCCCAAGCCATATTAAACGGGGAAAATACAATTCATGGTTGGTTTTCTGGATATTATCCAAGAGAAAATCCTAAATATGTGATTACAGTTTTTGTAGAAGAGGGGTTTTCTGGTTCTAAATCAGCTGTTCCTATATTTGGGAAAATTGCAAGAGAAATATATATGAAAAATAGATAGGACTGGCACTTCTATTGGGCTACCTTCATATACTTTATTAAGGGAAATATGGAGGTGCCTTTTCATGAGCATGACTTTTTGGTTTTTTTTGGGGGGGTTATTGAACCCTTTTTTAGTCTTTTCAGGATATATTTCCAGTACGAATTCTTTTCCAAATCCATTGACCAAGGAAGAAGAAGAATACTATTTAGATTTGTATGAGCAAGGGGATGAAGAGGCAAGAAATATTTTAATAGAAAGGAATTTAAGACTTGTAGCCCATATTGTAAAGAAATACACAAATACTGGGAAGGATTTAGATGATCTCATATCTATTGGAACTATTGGACTTATAAAAGCCATATCTACCTATGACAAAGAAAAAGGCACCAGATTAGCAACTTATGCAGCTAGGTGTATAGATAATGAAATACTCATGACTATTCGTGCAGATAAAAAATCTAAAGTAGAAATTTCTCTTCAAGAACCTATTGGAGTAGACAAGGAAGGCAATGAAATATCTTTAATTGATATATTAGGGACTGATGCAGATGAAGTTATTGACGAAGTAGATTTAAAAATACAAGTAAAAAAATTGTACTCAAAAATAAATGAAGTTTTAAAAGGAAGAGAAAAAACTATTATTGAATTGAGATACGGATTAGTTGATGGTGGCTGTAAAACTCAAAGAGAAATAGCAAATTTTCTTGGAATATCTAGATCTTATGTATCCAGAATTGAAAAGAGAGCTATAAAAAAATTAAACAAAGCTTTCAAAAATCAAAGCTGTTAAATTAAATAAAAATCCGGAAAAATCCGGATTTTTATTTGCTAGGAGTTATTCTTCTAAGCATTTCTTGAATTTCATCAGTAAAACCAGTTATAGGTCTTCCATTACGTATATCTCTTGCCATATTGCTAATTCTTTTATATAAATCTACATCTGCTGTAACTGTAACATTTTTTATATTTTTGTCAGTGTTTCTTACAGAACTTTCAACTTTTCTTTTTAAATCATTAGTCATTTTACCTTCTATATTATCTTTCATATCAATACCAATTAAAGCAGTATTTCCAGTTATTACACAAGTTGCACTGTTTACTTCTTTTAATTTTGCCACATTTCTTGCTATTTTTTCAGCCCTATCAGTCATATTTAAATTTCTGTCAGTTTTAACCATATCTCTATTTCTTACATCATTGTTTAAGTTAGAATCAATCCTATTATTTCCAACTTTATTTTGAGTTATATTTCTTTTTTGATTGGTTCCAACTCTATTTTCTATTCTTTCATTTCTTACATTTGGACGTTGAGGCGTTTTAGTTTGACACCCTGTAGCTGTAAAAACAAAAGCTAAAACTATTGTGAGGAAAATAGCTATTTTGTTATTTTTCAAATTCTTCACCTCCTAATTAATATTGTTTCATTTTATATTTTTTTTATGAAGGAACTTTAAGGGAAAATATATCATAATAAATATTATCATAAATGATATATTTAAAAAAATAAAAAAAATGATATACTAGTGATAAATAAAAATCATAGGAGTGAAAAAATGAATATAAATTGGAACACTCAATTGTATTGCCTAATAGGAAATCCAATTGAAAAAAGTTTGTCACCTGAAATTCACAATTATATTTTTAATATAAACAATATGAATTGCATTTATATGTGCTTCAACGTAGAGGATAATGATTTACACCAAGTATTAGATACTTTTAAAATTTTAGGAATTAAAGGCTTCAATGTTACAATTCCTTATAAAATTCACATTATGAAATATTTAGATGAGATTGATGAGGAGGCAAGATTGTTAGGTGCTGTAAACACTGTAAAATATCTAGATGGGAAATTTATAGGATACAATACTGATGGAGCTGGATTTGTCAAATCTCTCATAGATAGTGGAATTCATATAAAAGACAAAAAAATTTTAGTTTTAGGAGCAGGTGGTGGAAGTCATGCTATTTCTATGAAATTAGCACAGAGTGGAGCTAAACAGATTATACTTTTAAATAGAACTATAGAAAAAAGCAAAAAATTAGCTTATAATATCTCTAATAAATTTGGAGATATATCAGTAGAATATGATGATTTAAAAAGTTTTTCCCAATATACAGATGTAGATATAGTTGTAAATTGCACTTCAATAGGAATGTATCCAGATACTGATGAAGTTCCTATTGATATTTCAATTTTTTCTAATAAAACTGTAGTTTGCGATATTATATATAAACCAATTAAAACAAAATTTTTGAAAAATGCAGAGAAAAAAAACATGAAGATAATTGGCGGCATGGATATGCTTATCAATCAAGCAATATTAAGTCAAAAAATATGGTTTTCTGTCGATAAAAATATAGCAATAAATATTGATGAAATAAAAGGATTTTTACATTATAGTGTAGAATAATAGTATGAAGCAAAATAGACTATAAAAAGGTGAATTGTATGAGAATGAACAATATGAAATTGGGAGATCTTCTATTGTATGCAAATAAAATTGACGACAAGCAATT
>JAKPAR010000388.1 GCA_029779375.1 Bacillota bacterium
ATTACTAAATTCAGGAGATCACGTGATTACAACTTCGATGGAACACAATTCTGTACTTCGACCACTAAAAGCCATGGAAAAAGATGGGATCGAAATTACTATTATAAATGGTGACTCAAAAGGTAGGATAAATCCTTTAGAAATAGAAAATTCGATTAAGGAAAATACTAAAATGATAATTACAACTCATGTTTCTAATCTTACAGGAACTATTATGCCTATAAGAGAAATTGGGGAAATAGCTAAAAAGCATGGAATTATATATATGGTAGACGGTGCTCAATCGGCTGGAGTATATGATATTGATGTTGAGGAAATGAACATTGATTTGTTAGCTTTTCCAGGGCATAAAGGATTGTTGGGACCACAAGGTACAGGTGGACTTTATATAAGAGAGGGAATTGAGCTTAGAGAGTTAAAAGAAGGCGGTACTGGAAGTAGTTCTGATTCATTGTATCAGCCAGAGATATTGCCAGATAAATATGAAAGTGGGACTCCAAATGCTCCTGGAATCATAGGCTTGGGAGAAGGTATTAAGTATATTTTAGACAGAGGTATTGCAAATATCAGAAAACACGAAGAAGAATTGACACAGCATTTTATAGAAGAGCTTTTAAAAATAGATGGTGTTAAAGTTTATGGTCCTTTAGATATAAAAGAACAGGGAGCTGTGGTTTCTATAAATATAAGGGATGAGGATTCATCTGAAATAAGTTATATATTGGATGAAAAATATGACATTTGTGTAAGGTCAGGACTCCATTGTGCTCCATTGGCTCATAAAACCATAGGAACATTTGAGCAAGGTGTAGTACGCTTTAGTTTTGGAATATTCAATACTCATGAAGAAATAGAACAAGGTATAAGAGCTATTAAATGTATTTCAGAAGATATCTAAAAGGAAGGGAAGTATATGCAAGAAATAAAAGAAATCATAATGAATTATAATATAGAAATAATCATAGGAATGGCCGTTGCTTTTTTTGTTCTTTTGATACTGTATATTATTGAACAATTTAGAATGAATCACATTACAGAAAAATACAATGCATTGGTAAAAGATGTGGAAGGAGTAAATTTAGAACAACTTATTTTAGAAACACTTAAACAAGTTGATGAAATAAAATTAGATTGTGATAAATTAGAAAAACAATATTTAGAATTAGATAATAGACTTAAATTTTCAATTCAAAGAGTAGGAGTTGTAAGATACAATGCTTTTGCAGACTTAGGAAGTGAACTTAGTTATTCAATTGCCCTCCTTGATGATGAGTTGAATGGTCTAGTTTTGACTAGTATTTATGGAAGAGAAAATTCTACATCTTATGCTAAACCAATTGTCAAAGGGAAATCTAAATATGCTCTTTCTGTAGAAGAAATGCAAGCTATAGATAGGGCAATTAGAAGAGAATAAATTTCTATGCATAAAAAAATCTCCTAGAGTAGACAATATTATTTAAAGAATCTCAAGGAGGTTTTTTATGGGTAAAAAAATAGCAGTAGAAGAGAGCTTGATAGATTTAAAAAATGAATTGGAGAACATGGGGTATGATATAGTAGATATGGATAATGTCGATGTAGAAGCCATAGTATATAAAAGTGATCTTGTAAATATGAACATGGGATTTGATATATCAAATGGGAAAGGAGCTATTCTCATAAATGCCCATGGAAGAACTACTGAAGAAATAGATGAGATAATTAGAAATAGAAAATATAGTTCTTTATTTTAGAACAACAAAAACCTCAGGCAGAAATGCCTGAGGTTAATCATTATGTTTTGTTTATTTAAAAGGGACAGGTCTTTGATTAATTCCATTATAACACAATTGGTTCAAAATTTCGATTTTTTTTCTCTTTTTTCCCTAACATATTTATGTAATGCTATATGAGTACTCCTAGAGATGACGTCTGCCATATTCATGACTAAACCAAGACGAGTATTTTGAAGAACTACATATTCCATCATGCCGCTTATGTTTACAACTCCCGTGATGCTTATATCCCCTATGTCAGGAAGTTTTTTGTTTACGCCAAGACCAGGTTTCAGTGGACCATTTTTTATATTTACATATCCTACTTTATCAAATCTTCCAAGGGATGCATCTATGGCCAACACAAAGGGATTTATATATTCTGTATTTATAAAATCAATTTGTTCTTCTAAGTTTTTTGCATGAACAGGTTTATTTAAAGTTCCTAAAACACATATATTATCATATGTAGCTAAAATAGGTTCTAGTTTGTATCCGACTAAAGGTCCAAGAGAATCTCCTGTAGAGCGATCTGAGCCTATACAAAGTATTATTATATTTTCATAATTTTCTATTTCAGCTCTTGCAAAGTATCTATAAATGAGATTGCTAAAATCATAGATTGCTAATGGAGAATATGAATCTATTGAAGAAATGTCAATATTAGAGATTAAATTCATAACCATCCTCCTGATAGATTTATTAATAATATTTTTATTAAAGGGGATTCTATATTAGAAGTATTACCTAAAGTTTAAATATAAATACTTTAAAAAAGAAATTAAAAATGTATTGACAAAAGATATTAAAGATGATAATATCAATAATGTTCTCAGCAAAAGACAAAGAAAAAACTCTTGACAAAGTTGAAGAAATGATATATACTAATAGAGCAACTCAAAAGAACCATGAAAATTGAACAGCGTGAAACAATCCTTGAGTTTAATTAAAATTTTTAAGACAGGTAAAACTTTTTTTATGAGAGTTTGATCCTGGCTCAGGACGAACGCTGGCGGCGTGCCTAACACATGCAAGTCGAGCGAAGAATACATAAAGAAATCTTCGGATGGAATTATGTATTTCTTAGCGGCGGACGGGTGAGTAA
>JAKPAR010000039.1 GCA_029779375.1 Bacillota bacterium
AAGCATGATATTTCAGGATCCAATGACTTCTTTAAATCCAACTATGACTATAGGCAATCAAATTATGGAAAGTTTGAAGATCCACAAAAAATTAAATAAAAAAGAAGCGGAAAAAGAAGCTATAAAGCTTCTAGAATTGGTGAACATACCAAATGCAAAGGAAAGAATAAAGAGCTTTCCTCATCAGCTTTCAGGCGGTATGAGACAAAGGGTTATGATAGCTATTGCTCTATCGTGCAATCCCAAAATATTGATAGCTGATGAACCTACAACAGCTTTAGATGTGACTATACAAGCACAAATATTGGATTTATTAAAGGAATTAAAGAAAGAATTTGAGACAGCTATAATACTTGTAACTCATGATTTAGGAGTTGTTGCTAATTTTGCAGATAAAATTCAAGTTATGTATGCAGGGCAAGTTGTGGAAAGAGGAACTAGGGATGAAATCTTCTACAATAGTATGCACCCTTATACTTGGGCATTGTTAAGTTCCGTTCCACGACTAAATACAAAAGGTAAAGAAGAACTTTATGCATTGGGAGGAACACCACCAGATTTGATACTACCTTTAAAAGGATGTCCATTTAGTTCTAGATGTGAGCATTGCATGGAAATATGTCTAGAAGAAAAGCCGGAGATAACAAAATTATCGGATACACATAGTTTATCTTGTTGGTTACAACACCCTTATGCTCCTAAAACAGAAAGGCCAGCAGTATTGAGAGGTGAAAGAGATGAATAATGAAAATTTAATAGAAGTAGTAAATTTGAAAAAATATTTTTCTGTGGGGAAAGATAGAACCTTAAAAGCCGTAGATAATGTTAGTTTCAATATAAAAAAAGGTGAAACTCTTGGACTGGTAGGAGAATCTGGTTGCGGGAAGACTACTTGTGGAAGAACAGTATTGGGTATTTATCAGGCAACAGCTGGTCATGTATACTACAATGGCAAAGATATTCATGCTATGAATAGAGAAGAAAAACTTAAGTTCAAAAAAAATGCTCAAATGATTTTTCAAGATCCTTATGCTTCGTTAGATCCAAGAATGACTATAGGAGATATTATAGGTGAAGGGATTGATGTTCATATAAAATTAAGCCACAAAGAAAGACAAGAAAAAATTGATAGCTTGTTGGGAAAGGTTGGGCTAAATAGTGAACATAGTGCTAGGTTTCCCCATGAACTTTCAGGTGGGCAAAGACAGAGAATAGGTATTGCTAGAGCTTTGGCAGTGGAACCAGAGTTTATAGTATGTGATGAACCTATTTCTGCATTAGATGTGTCTATTCAAGCTCAAATTGTTAATTTGTTAATTAAATTGCAAAGAGAACTAGGCTTGACGTATTTGTTTATATCCCATGATTTGTCAATGGTAAAACATATTTCTGATAGAGTAGGAGTAATGTATCTTGGTTCAATTGTAGAACTAGCTAGTAATCATGATTTATATGAAAAGCCTATGCATCCTTATACTCAAGCGTTGATATCGGCAATTCCTATACCAGATCCTAAAATAGAGGACAATAGAAATAGAATCAAACTTGAAGGAGAAGTTCCAAGTCCTATAAATACTCCTGAAGGATGTAAATTTATGAAAAGATGTATTCATGCCAAAGAGATATGCGGGAAAATAACTCCAGAACTAAAAGAAGTAGAGAAAAATCATTTTGTTGCTTGTCATCTTTTTTAGGGATGGATAGATTGGAGAGATGTAAATGTTAAACAAATCTATCATAGAGGATATTTTTTATACAGCACTTTCAAATGGTGGCGATTTTGTAGAAGTTTTTTTGGAAGATAATTATACTACAGAAATGGCTACTGTAGGAGGCTGTATTGAGAACGGAATGAGTGGTAGAGATTATGGTATAGGTATTAGAATTTTTAATGGTCTTAATAGTATTTATGCCTATACTAATGATTTATCAAGGGACAATCTCATAAAAATCACGGAAAAGGCGTCAAAGACTATTAAAGGAAATAAAAAGGATTTAGTCATAAATTTTGATAAGATAGTGCAACCCAATGTCCATAAATATAAAATACTTCCAAGTAATATAAAGATGAAGCAAAAAGTAGAGCTTATGAAAAGAGCCACTTCTGCGGCCCAAAATTATGATGATGAAATATCTCAAGTAACAATAAATTTTATAGACCAAGAACAAAATGTTCTTATAGCTAATACAGAAGGTGTTTTTGTAGAAGATAAAAGAGTCAGAACACGAATGCTAATGGTAGTAGCAGCAGAATATGGTGGACAAATGGAAACAGGTTATGTAGGACCTGGGGCTTTGATGGGCTTGGAGTTCTATGACACTATAGATATTGAAGACTATGCAAGAGAAGCAGCTAGGATTGCAAAAACTATGGTACATGCAGATCATTGCCCAGCAGGGGTAATGCCTGTTGTAGTAGATAATGGTTTTGGTGGATTAATGTTTCATGAAGCATGTGGTCATAGCTTAGAAGCTTCATCTGTATCAAAGGGAATATCTGTTTTTTCAAATAAAATAGGAGAACAAATAGCATCTAGTGTTGTTACATTGATAGATGATGGTTCTATTGAGAATTCATGGGGCTCACTTGGAGTGGATGATGAGGGCAAGAAAACTCAAAGAAATGTTCTTATTGAAAATGGGATACTAAAAAGTTATATGATTGATAAATTAAATGGAAGAAGAATGGGCATGGAATCTACAGCTTCAGGTAGGAGACAATCCTATAGATTTGCTCCAACCTCAAGGATGACTAATACTTATATAGATAATGGAAGTAGTACAAGAGAAGAAATAATAGAAAATACTGAATATGGATTATTTGCAAAATATATAAATGCTGGATCTGTAAATCCAGCTACAGGCGATTTTAATTTTTCCCTTTCAGAGGCCTATATGATTGAAAACGGCAAGATAACTAAACCTGTAAAAGGTGCGACTCTTATTGGAAATGGAAGCAAAATCCTCCAAGATGTAGATATGGTAGGAAACAATTTAAAAATAGGGCAAGGTTATTGTTTTGCTTCTAGTGGAGCGATATTTATAGGGGCAGGCCAACCTACTATTAGAGTTAAGTCAATGACGGTAGGTGGAAGGGAGGATGAATAAGTGAATACCCAATTGATATTTGATAGAGGAAAAGAATATGGAATTGAAGATATGGAAATTTATATGGTGAAGAATTCTTCTATGAATATAAATATATATGAAGGGAATTTAGAAGGCTATAGTATAGCGGAAGAAAATGCTTTGTCTTTAAGAGGAATATACAAAGGCAAAATGGGATATTCGTATACTGAAAAAATAACAGAAGATTCCATAGAAGAACTTCTTGGGAATTTAATTGAATATGCTGAAAGCAATGAAAAAGAATATATTGAAGTATTGGCAAATCCAAAAGAACAATATAAAAATTTAGGTAAAAAAAATAGTAAATTAAGTAAATATACAGAGGAAGAAAAAATAGATTTTTTGAAATCTATTGAAAAAGAAGCTTTTGATTATGATAAGAGGATAAATATAGTTGAAAATTGTAGCTATGAAGAGTATACAAATTGCGTATTTATAAAAAATACAAATGGATTAGAATTAGAAGATAAATATAGTATTGGAATTTTAAATCTTTCTGTTGTAGCTAAGGATGGAGAAGATGTAAAAACAGGATATTCATATATGGTCATTGATGACTTATTAGATGAATATAAGAATGTTTTAGTAAAAGATGCTGCTAGTGATGCTGTAAATATGCTTAATGCTACAACAATAGCATCGGGGAATTATGAAATAATACTTAGAAACAATGTAGCAGCTAATTTATTTAGCTCTATGGCCCAAGTTTTTTTTGGAGATATAGTGCAAAGAAATTTATCTATGATGAAGGGCAAAATTGGAGAAAAAGTAGGTAGTGATTTATTGAATATAGTGGAAGATCCTTTGCTTAGTAATGGTATAATTTCTAGAACTTTTGATGATGAAGGGAATCCTACATTTTCTAAATATATAATTGAGAAGGGTATATTTAAGACTTTTCTTCACAACACAAAAACTGCCGAAAAAGAAGGATTAAAATCAACAGGCAATGGATTTAGAACTTCTCATAAAGGTTCTATAGGAGTTTTACCAACTAATATGTATATTGGAAAAGGAGATTCTACTCTAGAAGATATGATAAATTCTATGAATATGGGAATTATGATTACTGATATACAAGGATTACACGCAGGAATCAATCCTATTTCAGGCGATTTTTCGCTATCTTCTAGTGGATTTTTAATAGAAAAGGGACAAATT
>JAKPAR010000057.1 GCA_029779375.1 Bacillota bacterium
TTCGGTAAAAGATAGTATAAGGGATATGGTGGAGAATTTTGAAAGACAAAAAAAATTAAGACAAGAAAAAGCAAATAAGATAACTGAACTTAAAATTCAAATCAATTCTATAGATAATATAGTAGTATCTTCTAAAGAAAGATTATTGTATATAGATAAAGAATGCTCAGATATTTTAAATGTTATAAATGAAATAGATATGGAATGTGATGAAAACTGTACTAAAATACAAGAAGTTAATAAATTTAGACAAGAGATTCATGAGGATATAAATACTCAACATAAATTGTTAGAAGATTGTGCACTCAATTTAAATAAATTCAAAGAAAACAAAAAAGTATTTATGGAAAATTTTACAAATGAACAAGAAAAGTTGAAAAGAATGGACGAAAAGATAAATTTACTTGAAAAAAGTATAAATAGTTTGGATGTAAAATATGCTAAATATAGTGTTCAGATTGAAAACTATATTTCTAGATTGGAAGAAGAATATGATCTAAATTATGAAGAAGCTCTAAATTTTAAGATTGAAATTAAAAATTTCAAAGAAGTTGAAGAAGAAGTGAGGGCATTGAAAAATGATATTAAAAATCTAGGCACTGTAAATTTAGGCTCTATAGAAGAATATAAAAAAGTAAAAGAAAGATTTGAATTTATCAATTCTCAAAAAGATGATTTACTCTCTGCTAAAAAATCTCTAAAAGAAATAATTAGAGACATGGAAATTAAAATGGAAAAGCAATTTTTAGAAAACTTTAATTTAATAAGAGAAAATTTTCAAGTGGTTTTTAAAGAACTTTTTGGCGGAGGAAAAGCTGATGTATATTTGGTAGATGAAGAAAATGTTCTTGAAAGTGGAATAGAAATAATTGCACAGCCACCAGGAAAAAAACTTCAAAGTCTTTCTCTTTTATCGGGTGGAGAAAAGTCTCTTACTGCTGTAGCTCTTTTGTTTGCTATATTAAAAACTAAACCTACACCATTTTGTATACTTGATGAAATAGATGCAGCATTGGATGAAGCAAATATTACAAGATATACTTCGTATTTAAAGAGTTTTTCAGAAAATACTCAATTTATAATGATAACACATAGAAAGGGAACTATGGAAATTGCTGATACATTGTATGGTGTAACCATGGAGGAAGAAGGAATAAGTAGATTGGTTTCAGTAAAACTTTCTGATAAAATGAAAGAAAAAGCTAGCTAAGATAAGGAGGAACAAATATGGCGAAATTTTTTGATATATTCAAAAAAAAGAAAAAAGAAAATATTGATGAAGAGAATATTGATGAAATAATTGATGAAGAGATAAATGAAGAAGCAGTATATGAAGAAATTGATGTGGTTAAAGATGAAATTGTTGAAAATGAAGAAATTGAAAAAGCAAGGGATAGTGTCATACAAGAAGATGATTTGATGGAACAAGAGGATTTAGAAGAAAAAGTAGATTTTTTCACTAAATTGAAACAGGGATTAGCTAAGACTAGAAAGGGAATGACAGATAAAATTGATAACATATTAAAATCCTATGGGAAAATTGATGAGGAATTGTTTGATGAATTAGAAGAAATACTTATTACATCAGATGTAGGTGTGGAAACTACTATGGAAATAATAGATAATCTGAAAAGTAAGGTAAAGGAAAACAAAATAAAAGATCCAACTGATGTAAAAAAGTATCTTAAGGAAGAAATAAAATGTACGCTAAATAAATTGGATGTAGATAGAAATTTAAATATAGAACCATCGCCAGCAATTATACTTGTTGTAGGAGTAAATGGTGTAGGAAAGACAACTACTATAGGAAAGATGGCTTGTAATCTAAGAAAGGATGGAAAAAAAGTATTAATAGCTGCAGGAGATACTTTTAGGGCAGCTGCAATTGAACAGTTAGAAGAGTGGGCAAATAGAGCTAATGTCGATATAGTAGCTCATAGTGAAGGCTCAGATCCAGCTGCAGTAATCTATGATGGTATTCAAGCAGCTAAAGCTAGAAAATGTGATGTTTTGATATGTGATACCGCTGGTAGATTGCACAATAAGAAAAATTTGATGAATGAATTAAATAAAATTTTCAGAGTGGTTGAAAAAGAATATCCAGAAGCAACAAAAGAAGTATTGCTAGTAGTAGATGCAACTACAGGGCAAAATGCTATTCTCCAAGCAAAAGTATTTAAAGAAGTTTGTGATATTACTGGGATAGTTCTTACAAAACTTGATGGAACTGCAAAAGGAGGAGTTGTTATAGCTTTACAATCTGAGCTAAATGTTCCAGTTAAATTGGTTGGAGTAGGTGAAGGTATAGATGATCTACAAAATTTTGAGACTGAAAGTTTTGTAGAAGCTATTATTTAAAAAAATGTTGACAAAAAAAGATATATATAATAAAATATCACTGTCAAGTAATAAACTTG
>JAKPAR010000065.1 GCA_029779375.1 Bacillota bacterium
TGTAAGAAAAATAAACAACTTTATACTAATATTACAATAGAGATAAGTTTTAAGAAAACTTATCTCTATTTTTTGCTATTTTTAAGGATTTTATATTGGCATATAATTTGCAACTATATATTATTGAAAAAAAGACTAAGGGGGATTAAAGATGAGAACTCATGTAGGCATAGCCGGACTGGGAATTTATATACCAGAAACATTTATGACAGCAAAAGAAATAAGTGAAGCAACAGGAGGTACTTGGTCAGAGGAAGCTGTAAGAGAGAAACTTGGTATCAATAAAAAGCCAATACCAGGACCAAATGATGGAACTCAAGAGATGGGTTATAGAGCTGCAAAGAATTTAATCAAAGACTATAATGTGGATCCTCTATCAATCGATATGATTATATGCATTGGTGAGGAATGGAAAGAATATCCACTAACTACTTCGGCGATTTATATTCAGGAGAAAATTGGAGCATATAATGCTTTTGCTTTTGATATACAGCAGAGATGTTGTACAAATATAATGGCAATGAAAGTTGCAAAAGACATGATGTTGGCTAATGACGATATAAATTCAGTACTTATTTGTGGTGGATATAGAAATGGTGATTTTATTGACTATAAAAATCCAAGAGTAAGTTTTATGTATAATCTTGCTGCGGGTGGAGGAGCAATACTTCTTAAGAAAAATTATGGCAAAAATGAATTGT
Source organism: Bacillota bacterium (assembly GCA_029779375.1). Classification (GTDB taxonomy): domain Bacteria; phylum Bacillota; class Clostridia; order Tissierellales; family Sporanaerobacteraceae; genus Sporanaerobacter. Next base: position 702 of record JAKPAR010000065.1, read on the forward strand.
TAGAAACTAGTATTATTACAGATGGATCTTTTGCAAGAGATGTAGGAGTTAGATATGGTGGAACAGTAAATCCTGTTACAGAGGAAAATGTTCAAATAGCACAAAAGTCTCTTGATGTATTTGATGTAGATGGAATGAAGAGTAGACTAAATGAAAAATCCACACCAAACTTTTTAAAGGTTATAAGAGATTCACTAGAAAAAAGTGGCTATAGCCAAGAAGATATAGAATATCTTGCAATACTTCATTTTAAGTATTCAGCACATAAATTTATGTTAGAACAATTAGGATTAGATGAATCAAAATCTATTTATCTAAGAGACTATGGTCACGTAGGACAAATAGATCAAATATTGTCATTAAAATTAGCTCTAGAAAAAGGGAAAATAAAAAACGGAGATATAGTAGTGACTGTTGGCGCTGGCATTGGATATGCTTGGGCAGCTAATACAATAAAATGGGGGAAAGTAGAAAAATAATATAGGAGGTCTAAAATGAATTTTAAAGACGAATATAAAAAGAGATTGATTACGGTTGACGATGCTTTGAATATGGTTAAATCCGATACAGATATAGTAGTAGGTCTAGGACCTGCAGAGCCTATAGCTTTTTTAGATAGACTTCACGAAGTAAAAGACAATGTAGAGAATGTCAACGTTTTAAC
>JAKPAR010000067.1 GCA_029779375.1 Bacillota bacterium
ATTTTCTCCATTATCTTGTTCAAATTCATGTCTTCATAAGTACTATTGTGCTTATATAAGCCATCAGTATACATGAATAGCCAATCGCCTTTCCCTATCTTCTTGCTTTGCTCTTTGTAATTTCCATCTTCAAATACTCCAACTAAATTTCCTGCCAACTCCAAAATTTCTGCCTTCCCATCATTCCTAAATAAAATTGGATATAGATGACCTCCATTGGAATAAGTCAATTTGTCATTATCTATGACTCCAACAAAAACAGAAAAACAAATTGAATCTATTTCTTCTGTCATATCATAAAAAGTTTTATTTATCTCCTTAACAATTTCAATTGGAGAATTTAATTTAGATACTAAAAGGTTAAAAATAGATTTCAACATAAAAGATATCATTGCTGCAGCTACTCCTTGAGCAGTAATATCGGAAATCATAAACCATATCTTCTCATTTTTTTCTATTACAGAAAATAAATCTCCTCCCAATTGACTTGAAGGCTTGTACTTCATATAGACATTGACATTAGAAAAATCTTTTTCACCATAATAAGCCATTACTTTTTTCTGCAAAGTTTCTGCTATTTTTAATTCGCTTTCATTTTTTTCATTAATTTCCTTTAACTTTTTTCCCTGTTCAAAATATCTCAGTGCATTTTTAACTTTAAGTGGTATCAAAACCTCCATTTCTTCAGGGCTAATTGGTTTTGTAAAATAATCAATAGCACCCAAACTCAGAGTTCTTTTAAAACTCTCTACATCCGTAATACTAGAACTGATTATGACTGGAATATCCTTATATCTATCATCTTCTTTCAATTCCTTAAGTACTTCATATCCATCTTTCCGTGGCAATATCAAATCCAATATAATGAGATCTATACTTTGACTTTTAACCACTTCCAATGCTTCTACTCCATCTATAGCTTCAACCACTTCTACATCTTCTACATATTTAGTTAAAATTTTTTTCATAAGCTTTCTGCCTAATTTGGTATCTTCAACTACCAATATGCGGTTTTTCATGAAAATTCCACCTTTCAAAAAATATATAATTACATAAATAGATTAACATAATCAAATTTAAGTTGAGCAGGAATAAGTAAGAAAAGTAAATACCTACATAATTTTCAAACACCTTAAATTTCCTATTATCTTTTACCGGCGATACTATAGTTTGTTTATATGACTAACAAATTAGGAACAGTATAATACCCATGAAGCCCAGATATTATGCTATTTTCTCCCACTCTAGTATATAGGCCTACAAATTTTTCATTATACAAAAACAGTCCAGTAATAGTTCCAAACTCTTTTATTTTCAATTCACCATCTTCAAACACCACAAATTTAGTTTTATATGGCTCAAAGAATTCTTGAAACAAATAATCTTTCCCAAAAACCTCATCCAATTTTTTGCTCCAATCCTCATAAGTAAAATCCTTTCCTGCATAAACACCTTTTGAACCATAAGAATCCTTGGGTTTCAATATATACTCATCTTTGTGATTTAACACTTTTTCATATACACTCCTACTTCCCTTAAATTCTTCAGTATATGGAATATGCTTTTTAATAAAATTTCTTTCTTCATCTGCCAAAAACTCTAAAGTATCCTCATCATATAATATCTTAAAAATTATCTTATTGTGCATTATTTGAGACTTCATGGAGCCAATCATGCAAACTGCTCCATCCCTATATGCTTCTATCAAATCACTTATTTCAGAGCTTTTCTCTATAAATTCTCTCGTAACTATTCTCCTATAAATCATATCTATATTCATATCTTCATAATACAAT
>JAKPAR010000132.1 GCA_029779375.1 Bacillota bacterium
TATGAAAAGATTTTTAATGATATTCTTAATATTTACAATGATATTCTTAAGCGGATGTTGGGATTCAATTGAAATAAATGAGAGAAATTTTGTCATCCTTGTGGGAGTAGATTTAAACAAAGATCCGAATGAAGAAGGAAGATATGTGATTACCTATGTTTATCCCAATATAGGAGCTGTGGGAAAAAATCCATCACAAAAAGAAACTAAATTTGTCAAGTCTACAGTTGCTGAAACAGTTTTTGATGGAAGCAGACAACTGACAACTAGAATGAATAACCCTTTTTTTTTCAAACATTTGAAAGTAATGGTCATAGGAGAAGAATTGTTCAAAGAACCAGAAATGATAAAAGAATTTTTTGATGGAATAAATAGAGATCCTAGAATCAATACCAAAGCAATGGTTGTAGTGGCTCAAGGAACTGCAAAGGATGTAGTAAGTACAAAGATGGAGGAGTTGGCAGTTATAGGAGGATATTTAAGCAGTATGCTTCAAAATGATAGTGTTGCGGCAAGATTTACTTCTCAAACTTTTTCGGAGGTCATAAAAAATTTCGATTTTTGCAAGGCAACTATAGTTCCTCGAGCTGTGCCTAAGAAAAATGAATTCAAATTGTCTGGAGGAGCAGTTTTAAAAGACTATAAACTTATAGGCTGGATAGGGGAAAAAGAAAATAGAGCTATTGCAATGGTTAGAAATAAAGTCAAGTCTGAAATAATAGATATACCTTACAATGGCAAAGTTGTTTCTTATATAATAACGGATGCTAGTTGTAAAAAGCATGTGAGTGAAATGGGAGAAAAAATAAAAGTAGATTTGAATATTTTTGTTGAAGGATATATTCAACAATATCCAAATAACGATAAAGAAGATGTTTTCAATCCACAAATTATTGAGCAAGTACAAGAAAAGGTATCAGAAACCATAAAAAAGGGGATAGAAGATTCGGTTAATAAATTGCAAAAAAAATACAATGCAGATGCTATAGGAATGGCGGAATATATATATAAGTTCAAACCAGATTTGTGGGAAAAGGTGAATGAGGATTGGGACGAAGTGTTTCCTAATTTAGATATAAATGTAATTGTAGATACTAAAATAAGAAGGGCTGGTCTTACAATGTGAATATGAGAAAAATATGAATAAAAAAATGTTTTTGGTCAATACTTACTAATAAATAGAAATGAACAAAACGGACAAGACTCTGAGGAGGATGAAAATGAAAGAGAAAAAACTTATTCTCATATTGTCACTATTTATCATCACAATGGTATATATAGTCTATCCCTATGAAAACATACATACTTCAAATGAAATGGATATAAAAAAAGAAGTCATTAGATTTCATGTTATAGCCAATAGTGATTCTCCTGAAGATCAAGAACTGAAACTTAAAGTGAGAGATGAAATACTATCAGGAGTTGGAAAGAAATTTGATATTTCTTCAAGTGTAGAGGAGTCTAGAAGTATTATAGAAAAAAATGTGGATGAAATAAAACATATTGCAGAAGAAGAAATTAAGAGACAGGGAAAAGATTATGATGTAAGGGTGATTTTAGGTAAAGATACATTTCCTACAAAGAGCTATGGGGATTTAACACTTCCAGCAGGAGAATATGAAGCACTTAAAGTAATCATAGGAGAGGGAAAAGGGAAAAATTGGTGGTGTGTTATGTTTCCGCCCCTATGTTTTGTAGATATAAATCATGGGGTTTCTGCTACAAGTGAATTAAATATGGTAGAGAACAATCAAGAAATAAGGCCAAAATCAAAATTTGTGGAACTATTTCAGAAAACTAAAATACAAATAGGAAGGATGTTTAAATAAACATCCTTTTTTCTTGCATAAAAACTTTTATTTTACAAAAAATAAACTTACAAATAAAATGAAAGGAGGATTTACCACTTGAAAAAGAAAGTATTTATAGGGACTATAATTATACTACTTATTGTTTCAATATTTACCTTTTATGAACCTACAAAAAAACAATTAGAAACTTCAGCTAGCTATGATTATTATCAATCTTCTAGAGTATTGTATTGGGGAAGCAGGGGACAGGATGTAAAAAATGTTCAATGGAAACTCAGAAATTGGAAATATTATGATGGAAAAGTAGATGGAGTATATGGAGCTAGAACCTATAGGGCTGTCAGGAGATTTCAAAAGAAAAATGGCTTAAAAGTAGATGGAGTAGTAGGAGAAAGTACAGCTAGAGCTATGGGATTATCTCTAGGTACTACTTCAAGGGCTGCGGCTAGAAAGACATCTACTGCAGGGATTAATAGAAAAGATGATGTCTATCTACTTGCAAGGGCAATTCATGGAGAAGCAAGAGGAGAGCCTTATGTAGGGAAAGTAGCTGTAGGAGCAGTTATATTGAATAGGGTAAGACATCCTTCCTTTCCAAATACAATAGCAGGAGTCATATATCAACCCCTAGCTTTTACAGCTGTAGCTGATGGGCAAATAAATATGGCTCCTGGAAAGGATTCTATAAAAGCTGCTAAAGATGCAATAAATGGTTGGGATCCCACCTATGGCTGTACCTACTATTGGAACCCAGCTACAGCTACCAGTCGCTGGATATGGTCAAGAAAAGTCGTACTTAAAATAGGCAAGCACTGGTTTGGAAGATAGGAGGTGGAAAGATGAGAGATAAAAGATGGATACTTCCAACAATACTTAGCATTGCTCTTGTTTTATCTGTAGTTTGGGGGTACAATCAATTAACTGATAAAAAACAATTACAGACCAATTTAACCAATGATTATCAAAGACTTTTTTATGATGCCAAAAAACATGTGGAAAACGTACAGGTTTCCTTATCGAAAGCTTTGGTTTCAGAATCTAGAGAACAAAATGTGCTACTACTTTCTCAGATAATGAACGAAGCCTATTTTGCTCAAGATAAACTTTCTCAACTGCCGGTGACTCACGCAGATATTGCCAAAACAGAAAAGTTTTTGACTCAAGTGGCAGATTATAGTTTTTCGCTTATACAGTCTCATTTAAATGGAGAAGAGATAACGAGCAAACAAAGAGAGGCACTATTTAAACTACAAGAAGGTTCTGCGAATTTCAACAGTGAATTGTCAGCTCTCCATGACAAAGTATTAGAACAAAACTTTACTGTGAAAAATACTAAGGGAAAACAGAAAAAGAAATTGGAAGAAGCAAATAAAAAGATGTTTGCTACAAGTCTGGGAAGTATAGAAAAACAAATGGGAAAGGCACCAGAGCTCATATATGATGGACCTTTTTCAGATCAAGAAATAAATAAAAAACCATTGGGGCTTGGGAACAAAAAATTTACTCAAAGTCAAGCTGAAAAAGTAGCCAGAGATTTTTTGGGCAATAAAAAAATAGATAAAGTAACTTCCTTTGAAAAAGGCGAAGATATTTCTACAGCTAGAATTCCATCCTATACTTTTAGCATTTTGCCAAAAAATACTTCAAAAGAAATGGCTATATATATTGGAGTCAGTGAAGTAGGAGGAAAGGTTGTATGGATGGCCAATCCTAGAGGAGTTTCAAATATAAATATCTCACCTAAGCAAGCAGAAGAAAAAGCACTAAAATTTCTTAAGGAAAAAGGATATCAAGATATGGAACCAAATTATTCTTTAAAATATGATGGAACAATACTATTTAATTTTGCCTACAAGCAAGATGATGTCACTATATATCCCGATCTTGTAAAAGTTAAAGTTGCATTAGACAATGGAGAAATAGTAGGATTTGATTCTTCTACCTACTTGATGAATCACAAAGATAGAAATATTGAAAAGCCTTCTTTGACAAAAGAAGAGGCAAGAAAAAAAGTAAAAGTTGACTTTGATATAGATAGTATAAGGCTTGCTATGATTCCAAAAGGAAGCAAGGAGCTATTATGTTATGAATTTAAAGGAAAATATAAAGATTCTGATTTCATCATATATATAAATGCAATGAATGGAAAAGAAGAACAAATACTTCAAATAATTAAAGATGAAAATGGTACTCTCACCTTCTAAAAATAAGTTGTAAATTCCCCCTTTTATCTATACAATATAATAAAAGGGGGAATTTTTTATGGACAATAGACCAATTGGAGTATTTGATTCAGGTATAGGCGGTCTAACAGTTTTAAAAGAAATTGCAGAACAACTTCCAGGAGAAGATGTAATATATTTTGGAGATACAGCTAGAATTCCTTATGGAACTAGATCTAGAGAAACAGTCATAAAATATTCTTTTCAATGCATAAGATTCCTCTTAAGTAAAGACATAAAGGCTATAGTTATTGCTTGCAATACTGCTAGTGCCATGGCATTGGAAGAAGCTAAAAAAGTATTTGAAATACCAATATTGGGAGTTATAGAGCCTGGAGCCAATGCGGCTGTAGCAACTACAAAAAACAATAAAATTGGAGTCATAGGGACTGTAGGCACAATAAATAGTGAAGCGTATCAAAGAAAAATAAGAAGACTTCATCCTACATTGGAAGTTATAGGTATTTCTTGCCCGCTGTTTGTTCCAATAGTTGAAGAAGGATGGGAAGATTCAGATGTAGCGAATATGACAGCAGAGAAATATCTTCAAGAATTAAAAGAACACAATATAGATACTTTGGTACTTGGCTGTACCCATTATCCAGCTTTAAGATATACTATTGGAAAAGTCATGGGTGAAAGGGTTACATTGGTAAATCCAGCATACGAAACTGCTAAAGTTACCAAAATTCTTCTCAAAGAAAATGGACTGTTTTCCGAAAAAATTGATGGAGGAAAATATGAATTTTATGTAAGTGATGATCCGGAAAAATTCAGAAGGATTGGTGGAAATATATTGAAAAAGGAAATATCTACCATACAAAAAGTAAATATAGAATTATTATAGGCACTACTAAGTGCCTAATATTTGGCCATTGGTGCCAAAATTCAGGCAGAGAAAAGGAGGGAAAATATGAATGATGTTTTCATAAGAGAGAATATTTACGAAATACTTGATTATCTAGATGAAGGTATTCACATTATTGATAAAAATGGAAGAATAGTCTACTACAACAGATTTGCCCAGACAATTGATGATATAGATAGGGATAGGGCTAAAGGAAGGCATATTTTAGAGATATATCCATCTCTATCAGAAGAGACGAGTACACTTCTTACAGTAATGAAAACAGGAGAGCCTATATTAAATGTAGAGCAAACTTTCATAAATTATAAAGGCAAAAAGATAACAACTATAAATTCTTCTATTCCCATAAAATCTAAAGGCAAAGTAGTTGGAGCATTAGAAATCTCTCGGGATATAACTCAAGTCAAGAAAATGTCTGAAACCATAGTGGATCTCCAATCAAAACTCTACGAAAATAGCGAAAAAAAGAATAAAAATCAGAAAGAAAAAGGTAAATACAATTTCATAGACATAATAGGAGAAAATAAGAAGATGCTGGCCTTAAAATCATTGGCTCTAAAGGCATCAGATACGGATGCTCCAGTTCTCATATATGGGGAAACAGGTACCGGTAAAGAATTGTTTGTCCATTCTATTCACAATGCTAGTTCCAGAAAATATGGGCCTTTTATAGCTCAAAACTGTGCAGCACTTCCATCTAATTTATTGGAAGGAATACTATTTGGAACAGTAAAAGGAGGATTTACAGGAGCGGAAGATAGACAAGGACTCTTTGAACTGGCCAATGGAGGTACTTTGTTTCTTGATGAAATAAATTCTATGCCTTTAGAGCTTCAAGCAAAGCTTTTAAGAGTACTTCAAGATAGTTCTATAAGGCGAGTAGGAGGTACAAATACTATAGATATAGACACTAGAATTATTGCTGCAACTAATATTCCACCAGAAGAAGCTGTGAGGGAAAAAATTCTTAGAAAAGACTTATACTATAGATTAAATGTAGTGAATCTTGAAATACCTCCACTACGAGAGAGAAGAGACGATATCCCAGTTCTTACAAAATATTTTATTGAAAAATTAAATATAAAATTGAAAAAGTCTGTTAAAGAAGTATCAGATGAAGTAATGGAAATATTTCTTTCTTATGAATGGGAAGGAAATGTAAGAGAACTTGAAAATACCATAGAGGGTATCATGAGTTTATATGATGTAGAAACTATAGAAGTAGAACATTTGCCACAGAAATTTAAAAAACATAGAGATAAGCAGAAAAAAAGTGGAGATGTATCCCTTACAGAATTGCTTGAGGAAACAGAAAAGTGTATAATACTTGAAACCCTTGAAAAAACTCATTGGAATATAACTCGTTCTGCTGAAAAACTTAAAC
>JAKPAR010000134.1 GCA_029779375.1 Bacillota bacterium
TATGAAAAGAAACTTGAGGAAGAAGTATTTACTAATGCCATAAAGCGTTATATAAAAGATCCAAAGAAAAATGTGAGGAACTTGTTTGAATATGCTAAAGTTTTTAACATTAAGAATAAGGTACAGACATATATAGGAGTGTGGTTGTAATGGGAAATATTGAAGCATCAGTTTTAGCAAGGCTAAAAAACAAATCTAAAGAACAAGGCATCCCATTGCAACAACTACTAAATTTATTTTGTCAAGAAGAATTTATTCGAAGGCTTTCAGGAAGTAATTATAAAGAAAATCTTATTCTTAAAGGTGGTTTTTTATTATATTCAATTAGTGGATTTACTACAAGACCAACAGTTGATGCAGATTATCTTTTAATGAATTATTCAAATGATTTAGATGCTATAGAAAAGCTTGTTAAAGAAGTTATTTCTTCACCTAGCAATAATGATTTTGTAGAGTTTAAAATTAGAGGTTTAGAGGGAATTAGTGAGGTTAAAGAGTATCATGGTATCAGGGTCAACCTTACTGGTATTATTGGAAGGACAAAGACACCTTTTAGTATAGACTTTGGAGTTGGAGATATTATTGTACCTTCCCCAGTTGAAAGAGCTCTACCAGTATTACTTCCAGAGTTTGAAAAACCTGAGGTATTAACTTATTCTTTAGAATCTACAGTAGCAGAGAAATTAGATGTGATTATATCTTTAATGGAAGCTACAGGTCGTATGAAGGATTTTTATGATATATATTATTTAGCAACAACATTTGATTTTGAGGGTAGGAAACTTCAAGAAGCAATATATGAAACATTATCTAATCGAGGCACACCATATGAAAAGGACTCTGTTGTTGTAATTGCAAGACTTACTAAAGATAACCAAATTCAAAAGAGATGGGACAATACAGATAAATATATGGCTGAAAAAATGAGGAGAGAGTTTTCTGCAAACGTATCTCATGAATTAAAAACACCACTTACATCAATAAATGGCTATGCTGAAATAATTGAATCAGGGCTTACAAGCAAAGAAGATACTGTTAAATTTGCAGGGATCATAAGAAAAGAAGGGAATAGACTTTTAGAGCTAATAGATTCAGTCATTAAATTGTCAAAACTTGACGAGGGCTTTGTTAAAAAAGAATTTGTTTTTGTGGATTTGTATGAAATGGCAAACAATATATTTCGAAGTTTTGAAGTTGCAGCAAAAGAAAAAAATATAAATATAATAGTTCAAGGATATCACAACAAGATACAAGCTGATAAGAATATGATGGAAGAACTTTTATATAATCTTATAGACAATGCTATTAAATATAATAAAGTAGATGGAACTGTAAATGTAAAAATACAAGATGAAATCAATTCTACTATCTTGACAATATCAGATACAGGAATTGGTATTCCGAAAGAAGCTCAAGAAAGGGTGTTTGAAAGATTTTATATGGTAGACAAAAGTAGAGGCAATAAAAGTACAGGATTAGGTCTTTCTATAGTGAAACATATTGTAGAATATCACAATGGTAGTATTAGTCTCAAAAGTGAGGTAGGATATGGGACGGAAATAAAAATAAAATTGCCAAAGATTCAATTAGAAAATATATAAAAAGTTTATGTTAAAATAGATGTAAAAAGGATGAGGGTGAAAATTTATGATAAATAATGATGAATTGAAAAAAAGAGTTAGTGAAATTGAAGACTGGGTTGTACTTTTAAGAAGAGATTTTCATATGCATCCTGAATTGGGCATGGAAGAGTATAGAACTAGTGAAAAAATAGTGAAATATCTAGATGAAATGGGTATTCCTTATACTAAGGGAATAGCTAATACAGGAGTTGTTGGAATGATAAAAGGAGTAGAAGATGGAAAAACTGTAGCTTTGAGGGCTGATATGGATGCTCTTCCTATAGTGGATAGAAAAGATGTTCCATATAAATCTCAAATTAAAGGTAAAATGCATGCCTGTGGTCATGATGCTCATACTGCTATATTGCTAGGAGCAGCAAAGGTACTCAATGATTTGAAAGAGGAAATTAAAGGGAATATAAAACTTATATTTCAGCCAGCCGAAGAGACTACTGGTGGAGCAAAACCTATGATAGAAGAGGGAGTTCTTGAAAATCCTAAAGTAGATGGTATATTTGGACTTCATGTATACAATGATATTGATATAGGGAAAATAGGCATACGATATGGGCAAATGAATGCTTCTTCAGATATGATAAAGATCATCATACATGGTGAAAATAGCCATGGAGCATATCCACATTTAGGGGTAGATGCAATAGCTATTGCATCTCAAGTTATAGTTTCTATTCAGACTATAGTCAGTAGAAATGTGGATCCTAGAAATTCTGCAGTTGTTTCTCTTGGTACTATTCATGGAGGAGATGCTGGAAATGTCATAGCGGATAGAGTGGAGATTGAGGGAATAGTGCGTACTCTTGATTCTAATTCAAGAGAAAATGTCATGAAGAAAATAGTGGATATTGTTGAAGGAGTTTCTTCTTCAATGGGAGGAAGTGGAGAAGTCATAAGGAGAAAAAGCTATGATGCCTTAATAAATGATGACAACATGGTAGACATTGTATATAATAATATTGTGGAGCTATTTGGAAACGATAGTGTAGTTAAGATAAAGTATCCAAGTTTTGGAGTAGAGGATTTTGCTTATTTTGCTGAAGAATGCCCTGGAGCTTTTTTTAATTTAGGTTCACGAAATCAAAATAAAGGCATAATCCACGAGGGACACACTCCTTATTTTGATATTGATGAGGATTGTTTAAAAATTGGAGTTTTAATGCAAGTTAAAAATGTACTTACTTTTTTGAATGAGTATTAAGATACAAGGAGGTTAGAAAATGGAGTATATGGAAAGATATAAAGCATGGTTAGATAATCCCTATTTTGATGAGGAAACTAAGAAAGAATTGGAAGCTATAAAAAATGATGAAGCTGAAATTCAAGATAGATTTTATACTGATTTGTCTTTTGGTACAGCAGGGCTAAGGGGAAAAATTGGAGCAGGAACAAATAGAATGAACAGATATACTGTATCTTTGGCAACTCAGGGTTTGGCAAATACCATAAAATCTTTTGGACAAAGTGCCATGGACAGAGGAGTAGTCATAGCTTATGATGTGAGACATTTTTCAAAAGAATTTGCAGACATTGCTGCAAGAGTTCTTGCTGCCAATGGGATAAAAGTTTATTTGTTTGAGGATTTAAGACCAACTCCAGAACTTTCTTTTGCTATAAGAAAGTTGAAAACTATTTCAGGAATTGTCATAACAGCAAGTCACAATCCAAAAGATTATAATGGATATAAAGTATATTGGGAAAAGGGTTCTCAAATTCTTGATGAAATTGCAGAAAAGATTACAAACAATATCAAAAATGTAGGAGAATTTTCAAATGTAAATATTATAAATAGACAAGAAGCTTTAGATAGAGGTTTGCTTAAAATAATAGGGAAAGAAATAGATGATGAATATATAGAGAAGGTTAAAAATCTTTCACTACATGAGGATATAGATAAAGATATAAATATTGTATATACTCCTTTAAATGGAACTGGGAATATACCAGTCAGGAGAGTTTTGAGAGAAAGAGGATTTAGAAATATATTTGTAGTTCCAGAACAGGAAAATCCAGATCCTAATTTCACAACAGTTGGATACCCCAATCCAGAGGACACAAAGGCATTTAAATATGCTGAAAATTTAGGGAAAAATGTAAATGCAGAAATTCTTATAGCTACAGATCCTGATTGTGATAGAGTTGCATGCATGGTTAAAGACAAGAATGGCGAATATGTTGCACTAAATGGCAATCAAACGGGAGCACTTTTGGTGAATTACATATTGATGTCTAGAAATGAAAAAAATTCTTTGCCTAAAAATGGAGTTATAGTTAAGTCAATAGTTACAGGAGATTTAAGTAAGGCAATTGCAAATAAGTATAATATAGGCACAGTAGAGACACTTACAGGGTTTAAGCATATTTGTGGCAAGGCCAATGAATTTGATGAAACAGGAGAATATACTTTTATATTTGGATATGAAGAAAGTATTGGATATGTTTATGATACTATAGTTAGGGATAAAGACGGTGTCATCTCTAGTATGCTTATTGCTGAAATGGCAGCTTATTACAAGAAAAGAGGAAAGAGCCTTTTAGATGTTTTAAATGAGCTTTATGAAGAATATGGATACTACAAAGAAAAACAAATATCTATAGTATTGGAAGGAATAGAGGGGAAAAATAGAATATCTAGAATAATGGAATCTTTTAGAGCTAAACCAATTGATGAGATAAAGAACAGTAAACTCCTAAGTATTACTGATTATTTGTTAGGCTACACAGATACTCCACCATCCAATGTACTTAAATATAGATTTGATGACGAATCTTGGTATGCTATAAGACCTTCAGGTACGGAGCCAAAGGTAAAAATATATATTTATTCAAAGGCAGATACAATGGAAAGTTCTATTGCAAAAATTGAAGATATGGAAAGTGCTATTATGGAAAGAATAAATTCTGTAAATTGATTTTAATATTTAATTTTAAAGCCGAGGATTAAACTGAACATTTAGTTTAATCCTCGGCTTTTCTTTTTTCATGAATATATTTTTCAAGTATATCAAACAATAAAGTATGCAACAAAAATAAAAGGAGTGATTAAAATAAAAGCCGTAATCATGTCAGGAGGTAAAGGCACAAGACTTAGACCTCTTACTTGTCATATACCTAAGCCTATGGTTCCTATATTAAATAAGCCAGTCATGAAATATATATTAGAACTTTTGAAATTTCACAATATAGAGGATATAGCTGTAACACTACATTATTTGCCATCGTCAATTATAGATTATTTTCACAATGGCAAAGATTTTGGTGTCAATGTGAATTATTACATAGAAAAAACACCTTTGGGAACGGGAGGAAGTGTAAAGAATGCACAGGATTTTTTAAATGATACTTTTGTAGTCATAAGTGGGGATGCTTTTACAAATATAGATTTACACAAGGCTATAGATTTTCATAAAAATAAAAAATCAAAGGCAACTTTAGTATTAAAAAAAGAACCTGTGCCATTGGAATATGGAGTTATAATCACAGATGAAAATGGAAAGATAAGCAAGTTTTTGGAAAAGCCTAGCTGGGGGGAAGTTTTTAGCGATACTATAAATACTGGTATATATATATTGGAACCAGAGGTTCTTGATTATTATAAAAAAGGAGAAAACTTTGACTTTAGCAAAGATTTATTTCCAAGACTTTTGAAAGATAATATACCTATGTATGGATATATAACTGAAGATTATTGGTGTGATATAGGTGACATAAATTCCTATATGAGAACGCATAGGGATTTATTAGATAAAAAATTGCATATGAAATTTGAATCTAAAGAAATAGAAGAAGGTATATGGATAGGGGATGGAACTTTTATAGGTAGAGAAGTAGAAATGATTCCCCCTGTTTATATTGGTAAAAATTCTACAATAAGAGGGAAAACAAAAATAGAGCCATATACAGTTATTGGTGACAATTGTTATATAGATTCGGGATGTTCTCTTAAAAAAACTATATTATGGAAAAATGTATTTTTTTCTCAAAATATAGAAGCTAGAAAATCTATTATATGCAATGATGTAAATATAAAGGAACAAGTAAAATTGTTTGAAGGTTCAGTAGTAGGCTCATCTTCAACTATATCTAAAAGAGCTATTGTTTCACCAAATGTTAAAATATGGCCCCATAAATTGATAGAAGAAAATACAAAAGTAAATGAAAATTTGATTTGGGGTTCAAAGGTTTCAAAGAACATATTTGGAAATAGAGATATTCAAGGACATATAAATATTGATATAACTCCTGAATTTGCTTCAAGACTTGGTTCAGCGTTTGCTTCCCAGACAATTGAAAAAGGAGTTTTTGTTGTAAGTAGTGATGAACACAATTCATCAGAGCTCATTAAAAGTTCATTGATATCTGGGATTTTGTCTACAGGTTCAAAGGTCATAGATATAAAAGATGCTTCTATGCCTATGTGTAGATTTGCAGTTCGACATTTTAGGACCAATGGGGGTTTGCAAGTTAGATCGGATTCTCATGACAAGAACAAAATACATATAGAACTCATTGATGAAAGAGGTGCAAATATCAGTAGAAATTTAGAGAGAAAAATTGAAAATGCTTTTGGTATTGAAGATTTTAAGAGATGCAATGGAGAAAGTGTAGAGGATATAGCTAGAATGTATAATTTTTCATCTATTTATATAAATGAAGGAGAAAAGATTCTTAAAAATCTTTCTGAAATCAAAAGACGAAACTTAAAAGTACTGGTATATTCTGCATCTGCAAATGTTTCAAATTTAGCAAAGAAGTATTTAGAAAATATTGGTTGTGATGGAGTTGTAATTAGTGACAAACATCATTATGAAAAAATATCTAAAAGAGTACGGGAAGAAAATTTTGATTTAGGAGTTATATACAGTGAAAATGGCGAGAACATGATACTTATAGATGACAAAGGAAGAATATTGGATGGGGAAAAGTTTTCACTTTTTTCTTTCTTTATGGGATTTAAAAGTGGAGAAATGAAAGAAGTAGTCATTCCATACAATTTTCCTAGAATTGTGGAAAATATGGCGACTAAATACAATGGGAAAGTGCATATAACTAAGACCAATTTAGCTGATACATTGGGAGAAATAATAGATAGAAACTGTATATATCAGTACATTTTGAATTTTGATGCTATTTGGGGTACTGGGAAAATAATAGATTTTATAGTATCAGAAAAAACAGCTTTGAGTAAAATAGTAGACGAATTGCCTAAATATTATTATGTAAAAAACAAGGTTTTTTGTCCTTGGGAAGAAAAAGGGAGAATACTTAGAAAAATTATAGAAGATAATCAAACTGGTATAGAAACTATTGAAGGGGCAAGAATAGTTGATGACAAAGGATGGGCATTGATACTTCCAGATGAAGAAAAACCATTGTTTAATATTTACGTAGAAGGTTTTAATGAAGAATATGCTCAAGAATTGTCGAGCTTTTATCATGACAAGATTGAAAAAATGCTAGAAAATTCCAGATAGATAGTGGCTGAAAGGAATGAATAGTATGTGGCTAATGTATATTTCGATTTTTTCAATACTATTGCTGTTGTTAGTGTATATAGTAGCTTATCTAAAAAATGAAAAGCATATTTTTATTGAAGAGGTAAAAGATGTATTGTTGACAAAAGAAGAGCTTATAAATCATGGAAAAGAATTGGGCAGAAGTCATACTTCTTTTAAGAAAGTAGATGTAAAAGATTTTTTACTATATAATTTGGATAAAAATTTTGAAGAAATTGAAAAGATATATTTAAAATTAAATGGAGAAGTAAATGCGAATTTTGAATTGCCCAAGGCTTCTGAATGGCTGCTAGACAATTTTTATATTATAGAACTTCAGTACAAGAGAATAAGGCAGAGTTTAGAAGGAGAAAAAGAGATTAAATTAAATACTTTAGAGAGTGGCACATTGAAAGGCTATCCAAGAACTTATGTACTTGCATTGGAGCTTGTATCACACACAGAAGGAGTAGTCCTTGAAGATTTTCTTGTTGATTTTGTAAATGCTTATCAAGAAGAAAATATTCTTACTATAAAAGAAGTATCATACTTGTCTCTTATGCTTACTTTGTCATTGATGGAATATATAAAAAATGTTTGTATAAAAATTCACAATATAAATGAACAATGGAGAAAAGCAGATGAAATAGATTTTAAAACAGTGTTTAAATCAGAAAATAAGTTTGGCAGCAATTTTAATTTAAATTCTTCATTTTTACAGAGATTATTTTTTAGGATGAGGAAAAATGAAGAAACAGAAAGTATTGCTATTCTTGAAAAAAAGCTAAATTATCTTGGCACTAGCATTAAAAATATAATCGAAAAAGAATACAACAAACAAGCTACTTTAAGAATGACTATTGGAAATTGTATTATTAGCTTGAAAGATATATCTAATTTAGACTGGACAGATATTTTTGACTCTGTATGTATAGTGGAAGAAATATTGAAAGAAGATCCACTAGATGTTTATACGAATATGGATGAAAATTCCAAAAACTACTACAAATTCCACGTAGAAAAATTAGCCTATAAATTAAATGTTCAAGAAACTTTTGTTGCGAAAAAGGCATTAGAATTAGCTAAAGAGAAATATGATGAAGGCAGGAGAGATAAAAAAGCTCATGTAGGATTTTATATTGTAGATAGAGGTAGAAGTGAAATATTTGAAAGTCTTGGGAAAAAAGATTGGGAAAATGGAATTTATCTAAAAAGTGAAAAATATTACATTCTACCTATAATTTTTTCTACATTGATAATTGAAATATTTATCTGTAGATATGCCTATTTAAATAGCAATTTAGGAATGACTATTTTAGTTGGATTAGCGACTTGGGTACCGCTTGTATCTATTTTTATTTCTATATTTAATAGAATATTCTCAAGAATTTTTTTACCTGTACTATTGCCAAAACTTGAATTAAAATCTGGCATATCTGATGATATGAAAACTTTTATAGTTATTCCTACACTTTTAACGGATTTAAAAAGAGTAGAAGAATTGGCAGAACAATTAGAAATGCATTATTTGGCAAATAGAGAGGAAAATTTATATTTTGCTTTGGTTGGGGATTTCAAGGATTCAGAATCAGAAACAATTAATGAAGATGCTTTAATAATTAGAGCTGGACTAGAGGCTATTGAAAAATTAAACAATAAGTATTCAAAGAATGAAAAAATTTTTTATTATTTCCATAGAGATAGGGTTTATTCAAATACCCAAAATAGATGGATGGGATGGGAGAGAAAAAGAGGAGCATTAGTTGAGTTAAATGATTTATTGTTAGGAGAGAAAGATACAACATATTCAGTCATCTCTAGTGATATCTCTCATCTTCAAGGCAATATAAAGTATATAATCACATTAGATGCTGATACAAAATTGCCACTAGAAACTGCAAAAAAACTCATAGGTACTATTTCGCATCCTTTAAATGTAGCAGTTGTAGATGAAAAAAAGAATATTGTAAAAGAAGGTTACGGTTTAATTCAACCTAGAATACTAGTGGATATTGAGAGTTCAAATAAATCTATATTTACAAGAATATATTCAGGTCAAGGAGGAATAGATCCTTATACTACAGCAGTTTCAGATATATATCAAGATTTATTTGGAGAAGGAATTTTCACTGGAAAAGGAATATACAATTTAGAAGTTTTCCAAAAATGTTTAAAAAATTCAATACCAGAAAATTCAATACTTAGTCATGATTTACTTGAAGGTAGTTATATTCGTGTAGGATTAGCAACAGATATTGAATTGATAGATGGATATCCACAAAAATATATTTCATTCATAATGAGACTTCATAGATGGGTAAGAGGAGATTGGCAGCTAATAAGATGGCTAAAAAATAGTTCAGAAAATGTTATATCGAAACTATCTAGATGGAAAATAATGGACAATCTAAGGAGAAGTATTTTAGCACCTAGTCTTTTATTGCTGACAATATTGGGATTTTCAATTTTCCCGGGAAATACTTTTGTTTATTTAGGGATAGTATTATTGGCAATATTTTTGCCTTTTTTATTATCTTTGGCATCCAAAATTTTACATGGCAAAGCTCCAAAAAGAATATTGCTACATGGAGATAAAATGTCAGTTTTGAAAGGGGGCTTTTACCAAGGGATACTTTCTATTGTATTTTTGCCTTATGAAGCTTTTATTATGATGGATGCCATTTGCAGAACTCTATATAGAGTATTTATATCTAAAAAGAATTTACTTGAGTGGACAACAGCTTTTGATATGGAAAAGAAACTTAAAAATGATTTTAAAAGCCATTTTATTCGAATGAAAAGCAGTATTGTTTTGAGTATAGTCAATATTTTCATGGTATATGTTTTTAAAATTGAAAACATATACTTGGCATCAATTGTATCTGGATTGTGGTTTATATCACCAATGATTGCTTATTTCATAAGTATTCCAGATGGGGAAAACAAAGAATATATACATATTCCACAAATCGTAGAAATCGCAAGAAAAACTTGGGATTATTATGAAACTTTCGCCAATGAAGAAAATAATTTTTTACCACCTGATAATTTTCAGGAATTTCCATATAATGGGGTAGCATATAGGACTTCTCCTACAAATATAGGATTTTTGCTTTTAGCTATTTTGTCTGCAAGAGATTTTGGATATATAACTACTTCTGAAATGATTAGATATATAAGTCGAGTTGTAGATTCTATAGAAAAGATGGATAAATGGGAAGGTCATCTATTTAATTGGTACAATACAAAAACTTTGAAGCCTTTGAGACCTTATTTTGTATCAACGGTAGATAGTGGAAACTTTGTTTCTTATCTTTATGTACTGAATTCAGGACTTAAAGAATATCTAGAAAAGCCTTTAATGGATAAAAAACTATTTTGTGGTCTTTTAGATACTATCAATCTTATTGAAAATGAGAATGATAGAGTAGAAATACTTGAACAGTTAAAAAAACTTGAAGATGATGATATAAATGGGTTGAAAGCTATATATAATGATGTTTTAAAAAGAAAAGAAATTTTAAAAGATAAGTGGATAGAGAATAGCTTAAATAGAATTGAAGCATTGTTGCATGAATATAGTACTTTTATGCCCAATGAGTTATTGTCGAAAACTATAGAATATGGTTATGAAAAAATTGATAGGGAAATTTCTTTGATTGGATTGAAAGGATACTATGAAGAAAATTTAAGACTTGTAAAAGATGAAAGTACAAAAGAAGAAATAATGGTATTGTACCAAAATGTAAGTGATTTAATTTCAAAAACAGAAAATTTAATTGATAAAGTTGATAAATTTATTGAAGAAACTGAATTTGCTCCTCTTTATGATGAAAAGAAAAATTTATTTTCAATAGGATACAATGTTGAAGATAAAAAAATGTTAGATTCATATTATGATCTTTTAGCTTCAGAAGCTAGGATTACGAGCTATATTGCTATTTGTAGAGGAGAAGTACCTAAAAAACATTGGTTTAAATTGGGAAGATCTTTGATAGTCAAAAATGGCTATATAAGTCTTGCTTCGTGGACAGGAACAATGTTTGAATATCTTATGCCATCTTTGATCATGAAAGACTATAAAAATACTTTATTGAATGAAACATACAATACAGCTATAAAAATTCAAAGAGAGTACTGCAAGAAAAAGAAAATACCTTGGGGAATATCTGAATCAGGTTTTTTTGCTTTTGATGTGAACTTAAATTATCAGTATAAAGCTTTTGGTGTTCCTCAATTAGGTTTTAAAAGGGGCTTAAGAGAAGATTTAGTTATATCTCCTTATTCATCTATGCTTGCATTAAACTTTGCTCCTCAATATGTATCACTAAATATAAATAATCTCTTAAGGGAAAATATGAATGGTGAATATGGTCTATATGAAGCTATAGATTATACAAGTAAAAGATTACCTCAAAATATGAATAAAGCTATTGTCAAAAGTTATATGACTCATCATCAAGGGATGATATTTTTAGCCATAAATAATTTTTTAAACAACAATATTTTGATTGATAGATTTCATAGAAATCCTCAAATTAAAATTGGGGAGATATTGCTACAAGAAAAGATTCCAACGAATATAATAGTTGCTAAAGAAAAAGAGAATACAATGGATATGGAATATAGAATGACAAAGAAGGAAATGCAAGTAGTAAGATCTTATGGCAAAAAGCATTTAGGCGAATTGGAATGTCATATTCTTTCATCAGGGAATTATTCTCTTTTGATTACCAATAGAGGTTCAGGTTATTCTAAAAAAGACAATATATTTTTAAACAGATGGAGAAGAGATTTATATACAAGGCAGTATGGAACTTTTATATATATAAAAGATTTGACCCATGATAAATATTGGTCTGCTGCTTATGAACCTACGAGAATTGAACCTGATGAGTACAATGTAAAGTTTTCTAATGACAAGGTTACTTTTTATAGAAGAGATGGATTTATTGAAACTAAAATGGATACTGTACTATTTTCAGAAGATGATGGAGAGATAAGAAAGATAAAGTTAACTAACAATAGTGATGAAGATGTGCTAATAGAAGTTATGAGTTATTTTGAATTGGTTGGAGATAGATTAGAATCCGATATGGCACATCCGGTTTTTAGCAATCTATTCGTTAAAACAGAAGTTGTACCAGAGTATGAAGCACTTATTGGATATAGGAGAAAAAGAAGTGAAGATATAAATGCAGTATGGATAGTCCATAGCGTAAAAGCGGAGGGGAGTAGTCAAGATAGTTTTCAATATGAAACAAATAGAGGAAATTTTATAGGTAGAGGAAATGATATCAAAAATCCAAATTGTCTATATAGAGATTTGACGAATACTGTAGGTTCAGTACTTGATCCTATTATGAGTATTAAAAAAAGGGTTAAGATCAAAAGTGGCGATAGTATAGATATTTGTTTTATAACTGGAATTTCTGATAGCAAGGAGAAAGCTATTGATATAGCAAAGAAATATAGAGATGAGATAAGCTTATCTCTTGCTTTTGAACTGGCCTATACTAGAAGTCAGACAGAAATAGGATATTTGAATTATAAAAAAGAAGAAGTACAATTTTATGATAGGCTGTTATCTAAATTGATTTTTCCAAGTAATGGAGATAAAAGAGAATATGAAGATATCATAAAGAAAAATACTAAGGGACAAGAAGGCCTTTGGGCCTATGGAATATCTGGAGACAATCCTATAATACTTGTAAGAATAAAAACATTGGAAGGATTAGATACGCTAAAAGAAATATTGAAAGCTCATGGGTATTGGACTTTCAAGGGAATATCTTTAGACTTAGTCATACTAAATGAAGATGAAAGTATATATTATCAACCACTATTTGAAAGTATACAAGAGGTAGTATATGAATATAGGGGAAATATGCTGAATATAAGTGGTGGTATATTTATAAGAAATGAAATAAATATGTCCTTTGAGGATAAGGCATTGCTATTTAAATGGGCTACAATGATTGTAAATTGTGAAGAAGGTTTTTCTAAAGAAAAAAAGCTGACATATCATATTCAATATAGAAATTTTGAAGAACAAAACTTAGAATATCCCATGATAGAAGTACCATTAAGTTTAGATTTTTTTAATGGATATGGAGGATTTT
>JAKPAR010000156.1 GCA_029779375.1 Bacillota bacterium
CATCTTTGGCTAAATCCTATAAAGCTGCACTGGAGAATTTGCTTAGTGAATTAGGAATTGAAGACAAAATAGGATTAGAAGATGTATTAACACTAGAAGATATTGTAAAGACAGAAAGAAAGGAAATAGATGAAGATATTATATGGGAATGTCTTTCTAAGGCATTAAGTATTGCTTTAGAAAATGTTATGAATATGAGAAAAGAAGAAGGATCGGTACTTAAAGAAGACATTCAGTGTCAATTGGAAAAAATAGAGTCTATGCTATCTAAGATTGAAGAAAGAGCTCCCTTCATAGTTGAGGAATATAGGGATAAATTAAGGGAAAGAATAAGGGAACTACTTGATGAAGAACAGGGATTAGATGAAGAAAGATTAAACTATGAAGTGGTTCTTTTTGCTGATAAAAGTGATATAAACGAAGAAATAGTTAGGTTTAAAAGCCATATAAGGCAGTTTTATAAAAGTATGGAATCTAAGGAGCCAATTGGAAGAAAATTAGATTTTCTTGTCCAGGAAATGAATAGGGAAATAAATACCATTGGCTCAAAAGCTAATGACCTAATTATTACAAATTGTGTTGTAGATATAAAAAGTGAGCTAGAAAAAGTTAGAGAGCAGATACAAAATATAGAATAAATACTAGGAGGTTTAAAATGGGTATACATCTAGTTAATATAGGCTTTGGAAATATAGTTTCTGCCAATAGAATAATTGCAATTGTAAGTCCTGATTCTGCACCTATAAAGAGAATGATACAGGAGGCAAGGGACAATGGTACATTAATTGATGCTACTTATGGAAGAAGAACAAGAGCAGTTATCATAACAGATAGCGACCATATTATACTTTCTGCAGTTCAACCTGAAACTGTTGCTCAAAGAGTCAATGGAAAAAATATTAATAAAAATGAAATAGAATAGAAAGCAGGGATAGTATGCCAAAGGGTTTTTTATTAGTTATATCTGGGCCTTCAGGTAGTGGGAAAGGTACAGTATGTAAAAAATTACTTGAAAGAAATAAAGATCTTGTTTTTTCTGTTTCAGCTACCACAAGAAAGCCTAGAAAAGGTGAAATAGATGGAGTTAACTATTTCTTTGTTGATGATGAAAAATTTAATGAAATGATAAGCAATAATGAATTTTTGGAATATGCAAATGTACATGGTAATTGGTATGGAACACCTATAAAATTTGTTACTGATGAGATTGAAAAAGGTGAAATTGTAATATTGGAGATAGATGTTCAAGGGGCAATTCAGATTAAGGAAAAATATAAGGAGGCAGTATTTATATTTTTAATACCCCCATCAATGAATGAACTTAAAAATCGCATTGTAAAAAGAGGTACAGAAACTAAAGAAGATATAGAGTTGAGACTAAAAAATGCCTTAAATGAATTAAAGTTTGTTGATAAATATGACTATATTGTAATAAATGATGAAGTAGATAAAGCAGTGAACAAAATAGAAGCTATCATAGAGGCTGAAAAACTTAGGGTTGCAAGATTAAAGGATATAATTAATAGCATTATATAAGGAGGTATAATATGTTTATT
>JAKPAR010000167.1 GCA_029779375.1 Bacillota bacterium
TGGCAATAGTATTTCATACAGGAAGTAGTGAAAATGGAGAAGTTTATTTAATTATATATCCTGATAGTGTAAAAGAGGAAACTGAAAGGATTTTAAAATCTTTAAATTTCAAAGAAATATATGTTCCTGAATATTTTTCTGGTACACCAGAAGAAATATTAAAAAATATTGAAGCAAAGAGAAGAGAAATTGCAAAGAAAATCAGTGAACTAGAAGAATCTTTAAATAAATTAAAAGATGCTTATTTAGAAGAAGTTGAAGATTTTTTGGCAAAATTTTATATGAGTGAAAAAATAGATGAAGCAAAAGAACAAATGGCTTGTTCTAACCATTTTTTCTATCTTTCTGCTTGGGTTCCAGAGGTAAATAGGGCTGAAATAGAGAATATTTTATCTAAGTATGAGGGATTGCTTGTTGTTTTTAATGATGAAAATGAAATGTTAAATAGAAAAATTCCAACGAAATTGAAAAACAACAAAATATTTAAGCCATTTGAGACTTTGGTGAGAATGTATGGAATACCATCTTACAACGAATTAGATCCAACTCCATTTTTAAGTATTACTTATATGTTTTTATTTGGGGCTATGTTTGGAGATTTAGGGCAAGGGATGATTTTATTTATTGGTGGCCTTTTGCTTTTAAGAAAGCAAGAAAATAAAGTATTTGGGCAGATACTTACTAGGCTTGGCCTGAGTTCAATGATTTTTGGAGTATTTTATGGTGCATTTTTTGGATTTGAAGATGTAATTCCTGCTCTTTTAATCAGACCCTTTGAAAATATAAATACAATTTTGATAAGTGCAGTAGTCATAGGAGTATTTCTAATATTTATAAGTTATATATATAGTATTTTAAATAGCATAAAGAGAAAAGATTTAAAAGAAGGATTGTTTGGTAAAAATGGAGTCGCAGGTTTTGGATTTTATATATTGCTGCTGTTGCTTTTAGGAGGAAAACTTTTGGGGAAAACTATTATTCCTATGGGAATTGGAGAAATATTTGCTGTGATATTTATAGCTCTTATGATTTTTAAAGAACCTCTTTCTAATCTTCTTTTAAAGAAAAGGCCTCTTTATGAAGAAGATGTTTCAAGCTATTATATTGAAAGCAGCTTTTCTATATTGGAAACACTTTTAAGTATGCTTAGTGGTACAGTTTCTTTTATAAGAGTTGGAGCTTTTGCTCTCACTCACGTAGGGTTATTTATAGCTTTTCAGACTATAGGTAAAATGATAGGTACACAACTAGGAAATGTAATAGTTTTACTTATAGGAAATATAATCATAATTGGTCTTGAAGGGCTAATAGTTTTTATTCAAGGATTGCGACTTGAATATTATGAATTGTTTAGTAGGTATTATGAAGGAGAAGGTATTGAATTTAAACCAATAAAATTTTAATGAGGAGGTAAAAAAATGAATTTTATAATGGTATCAACTATAATTTTAGTTTTAATGACTATTGGAACAGGAGTATATTTTCTATATAAAGGTAGGGAAACAAATAAGAAAAAGCTTAAAAAAGTACTAAAGTTTAATTTATATGCTTTTATACCATTGCTTGTGTCAGCTATTATTTTGCTAGTTCCAAATTTTTCACAGGCAGAAACAGCTAGTGTTCAATCAGCTTCAGGATTGGGATTTATAGCAGCTGCTCTTTCAACGGGATTGGCAACTATTGGAGCAGGATATGCAGTAGGTGTAGTAGGCTCATCAGCATTGGGAGCAGTATCAGAAGAACCTCAAATATTAGGTAAAACTCTTATATTTGTTGGATTGGCTGAAGGTATTGCAATATATGGTCTTATAGTTTCAATACTTATATTGGGGAGATTGTAAGCATGAAGTCTTTTTTGATAAGTGATAATAAGGACACTCTAGTAGGGATGAGATTAGCTGGAATAAATGGAGTTTTAGCAAAGGAAAGAGAAGATATATTGGCAGAATTAGAAAAAGCAATGAAAAATGAAGCTATAGGAATAATACTTTTAACAGAAAATGTATTTGATGAAGTGAGAGAAGAAGTGTTTAAGATAAAATTAAGAGAAAATATTCCGCTTATAGTGACTATTCCAGATAGACATGGCATGAGAGAAAAGGACTTTATCACTAAATATATA
>JAKPAR010000184.1 GCA_029779375.1 Bacillota bacterium
AGATATAAATATTATACTTTATATCTATTGACAACAGTATAGTGTTTATATATAATGTGCATTGTGTATATGATGTGTATGATATTAATACACACCAAAAACAATTGAGGTGATGAAATGAAAATTATTGTTTCAAATGTTTCGGATATACCAATATATCAGCAAATAGAAGAACAGATAAAGGATGCAATACTTCGTGGAGAATTAGAAGAAGGAGAATTGCTTCCATCAATTCGAATTTTGGCAAATGACTTACATGTAAGTGTCTTAACAACCAGGAGAGTATATGATGAACTTGAATCTGAAGGATTTGTTGTAAGCAAAGTAGGGAAAGGGACTTTTGTAGCTCCACAAAATCCTGAACTTTTGCGAGAGTCAAAGCGTTGTATGGTAGAGGAAAAACTTAAAGAAGCATGGGAAATAGCCAATTCTTTTGGAATTAGTAAGGCGGATCTTTATTTAATGATGGATTTAATAATCGGAGAGGAGGAAGATGAATGAACACTGTTTTAGAAGTAGATGGATTAAAAAAAGATTTCACCAATTTTAGCTTAAAAGATGTTAGTTTCTCTCTATTGGAAGGTTGTATCACAGGATTTATAGGAGTGAATGGTTCTGGGAAAACTACAACAATAAAATCAATTCTTGGATTGGTGTTAAAGGATGGAGGCAGTATCAAATTATTCGGAGAAGAAGTCAATAAAAAAAATGAAAGAGAATTGAAAAATCGTCTAGGCATAGTATTGGATGAAGGCTATTTTTATGATGAGATGACATTGATGGAAATGAAAAGTATTATAGCTACAGCTTATTCAAATTGGGATGAAGATGCTTTTAAAAATTATATTGACCGTTTTGATTTAGAATTAGATCAAAAAATATCTACTTTGTCCAAAGGAATGAAAATGAAATATGCAATTTCATTGGCACTTTCTCATCATCCTGATTTACTCATCATGGATGAGCCTACAAGTGGGCTTGATCCATTAGTGAGAAATGAGCTTATGGAAATACTTTTAGAGTTTATGGAAGAGGACCATAAAAGCGTATTTTTCTCTACTCATATTACTTCTGATTTGGATAAAGTAGCTGATATGTTGATTTTGATTGATAATGGCAAAATTGTTTTTAATGAAGCAAAGGATATATTGTTGGATACATATGGAGTAGTCAAGGGAGATAAAAATCTTTTAGATGAGGATACAAGAAAGTTATTTTTGCGACTAAAAGAAAATAAATATGGATTTGAAGGTATAACCAATGACAAAGCTGCTGTGCATAGAAATATGAAGGATGTCATAATAGAAAGACCTACTATTGAAGACATAATGATAGGTCATGTGGGGAGGAATGAAAATGAAGATGCTTTTTAGTCTTGTAAAAAAAGATTTTATATTGGCAGAAAAATATTTATTTATTATAATTGCTTTTGTCATTGGGGGACCAATTTTTTTAACGATTAAACTCAATGAAATTGGTTTTACAGATGGAGGATTTATAAGCTTTTTCATTACAGTTCTTTTTGCTGAATATGTGTTGTTTGGTACAGTAGCCATGGCAGAAGAAAAATATAAGGGAGGGGCTTTACTTAGTGCAATGCCTTATACGAGGGATGTACTGGTAGAAGCAAAGTATTTATTTGCATTGTTGGTTTTCCTTTTTTGCTATATTAGCTATACTATTGTAGCTATGTTTTTTCCTCTATCCAAGCTTAATATTTCTACTGTCGGGATATCACTTTTGATTTTGACGATTTTTTGGGGAATCATCATACCTCTTCAATATAAATTTGGCTATGAAAAGACAAAGTATATATCTTGGATTTTTGTATTTATGTCACCTTTCATATTTCCTAGAACAATAAGCCTTTTGTATGCCAATAATATAAGTTTTAATTTCAATAGTTCTTGGAGAAATTTGCTTTTATATATTCTTTCACTGATAATTAGCTACATATCCATGAGCATTTCTATGAAAATTTATTCACAAAAGGATTTATAATATGATACTTTAGTAGGGGTGGCATTGGCCGCCCCTTAGTTATTTTTTAGTAGAGTTTTGAATATGCAAGGATTTTGTGGTTTTATGTAGAATATAAAAATGATAGGTGGTGATAGGGTGTATGAAAATGTGATTAAATTTATAAAAAATTATATGGAGACGAATAAAAGAAAGAGATTTGAACTTGATGAATTAGAGGATTATATCATACATATATATGGTGGGAAAAGTGGTTATGAAAAAAACGGTGGATATTTTAAATTATATGTTGGAATTTTAAAAGCTGTAGATGAGGGAAAGATTAGGGCTATAAAGAGTTCAAATTATAATGGGATGAATCCTCCACTTAAAACAAAGTGGGAAATACTTCAAAAAGAAAGCGTTGGTCAGTGGGATAAAAATGAGATGCTTAAAATGTCAGATCTTTTAGACTTTAAATATTATGAAAGACATCCAGAATATGAAAATAGCGTAGAATGGGAATATATAAGAAATATATATAGTTTTTTAAAAGAAAGAGACAATAGAGAATGGGCAAGTTTGGAAGAAAGATCTTTGGAATTATTTTATGATGAAAAATTTCTATATTCCAAAAGGAAAGATAAAATTGACAATAAAATACTTACAAGATTAGGTTTAGATTATGAAGATTTAAAGATG
>JAKPAR010000185.1 GCA_029779375.1 Bacillota bacterium
TAAAAGATAGGTTCCCAAGCAATGTGGATTTGATTTTATGTAGAAATGTCATGATATATTTTACAGAAGAAGCAAAGGAATTATTGTACTCAAAGTTTTATAACTCTCTTAGCGATGATGGGATATTGTTTGTTGGCAGTACAGAGCAAATAATTATGCCAGAAAAATATAGGTTTAAACCTGTTAGAACATTTTTTTATAAAAAATTAATATAAGGAGGGTAAATCTTGGATACTAAATTATTTTTAGAATCTTTATGCAAAAGTAAAGGTGTATCAGGATATGAGCACCATTTACAAGATACCATCATTTCAAGTTTCAAAGAATATTTAGATGATATTTCAGTGGACAAGCTAGGAAATATAATTGGGATTAAAAAAGGTACATACAATGATGAAAAAAATATTAAAATTATGATTGCTGCCCATATGGATGAAATTGGATTGATGGTAAAGGACATAGAAGAAAATGGATTTATTCGATTTACAAATGTAGGTGGTATTGATCCAAGAACCATAATAGGTCAAGAAGTTATAGTCCATGGAATAAAAGATTTATTTGGAGTAGTTGGTTCAAAACCACCTCATCTACAAGAACCATCAGAACGTGATATGGCAGTAAAGTTAGAAGACATGATAATAGATGTTGGATATCCAAAAGAAGAAGTTGAAAAGCTTGTAAATATAGGAGATACAATAACAATTAGAAGAAATATTAAAAATCTTTTAGGGTCTAGAATTGCAGGTAAATCCCTTGATGATAGAGCTGGTGTTGCTACCTTATTTGAATGTATGAAAGAATTAAGGAATATAAAGCATGAAGCAGATATATATTTTGTAACTACAGTTCAAGAAGAGGTTAGCATGGCAGGAGCTTTAGTAAGTAGCTATAAAATTCATCCAGACTTTGGCATTGCAGTGGATGTAGGTTTTGGATCTACTCCAGAACTTCCTAAATCTTCAACAATAGAACTCGGTCAAGGTCCAGCTATTGCATTAGGTGGAAATATTCATCCTAATTTACGAAGAAAGCTAGTTGAAATTGCTAAAGAGTATAATATTCCAAATCAAATAGAAGTTAACCCAGGTCCTACTGGAACAGATGCAAGGGCAATGCAGATTACAAGAGAAGGGA
>JAKPAR010000217.1 GCA_029779375.1 Bacillota bacterium
ACCATTCTTCATTAGCAACTAATTTTATAGTTTTAAGCTTCTCATATTGACTAAATTTATATGGTCCAGTCCCAATTGGATTATATCCTTCATCGTTTAAAGCATTTATATATGAAGCTTTCTCATTTTTCGCTATAAATCGATGTTTAGGTACAATTGGAAAAGTCAAAATTTCTAGTGCATTGCTATAAGATCTATCAAAATATATTTCTAAATTGTAATCATCAACTATTTTTACATCTAAAATATGTCTTATATCTGAAGTACTGAAAGGTTTCAGTCCATTGAGTATCAAATCTTTATAAGCCGACTCCCCACTCCCATATTTAATAGCATTTATAGTAAAAGCCACATCATCTGCTGTAAATTTCTCTCCATCATGCCAATACACATCATCTTTAAGTCTAATATCTACAGTTTTTCCTTCATCTCTTATTGAGTAATCTTCTGCAAGACAATTTTCTATATTTAAATTGCTATCTAATTGAAACAAGCTCTCGAAAATTAATTTACTAAAATGATAAAAACTTGCATTTTCGCTTAAAAGAGGATTTAATGATTTAATTGTCGTAATAGGTACTACCAATTCTCCTCCATATTCTGGTTCATCACTTTCATTGGCAACTGTTTCGCTTTTATCTTCTAATGTTTCAATATCCTTTTCTATTTTTGCCTTATTTTCACATCCTGTCATGAATGACAAGGAAATGATTGTCAGCACAAGAAATAATATTAGCTTTTTTTTCAACGCTTTTTCCCCCTCATGTTCAAACTAAACATCAATATAATTTTCAAACATTTTAATGAATTTATTTTTCATATCTTTCTTGAAATCATACCTAGATGAACTTTCCATGTCAAAAGTATTTTTGTAGATTTTTTTATACATTTCATAATTTTTAAGTACCTTTTCTACATAATCACTAGTTTCTTTAAAAGGTATATAATCTAAACTTTTCCCATCTTTGCTATATCTATCATCTTTAAGCCATTTGTTCACATTGCCACTTCCTCCATTATATGCTGCCAATATGAGCTGTAAATTTCCATTAAATTCATCTGCAAGAACGCTTAAATACCAACAGCCAATCCTTATATTTATCTCTGGATCATATAAGGATTCCAACGTAAAATCCTGTATATCTATTTTTTCAGAGGCCCATTTTCCTGTATTAGGTGAAATTTGCATAAGCCCTCGTGCATCTTTTTTAGACATGGCAAATGTATCATATTTGCTCTCTACATTGATTATAGCAGCAACCAGATGAGAATCTATATTGTAATTTTGTGAATATTTTTTTATATAATTTTCATAGTCAATTGGATATATAATTTTTACAACTAGCTTTATACTTACAAACAACAACACGGCAATCAATATGCAAATGAAAAATCTCTTGATTTTATGATTAAATAACTTTGCCAAATTATATACCTCCGATATCTATTTGAGATTTTCTATGAGAATTTCTACTTTCTCTTTGAGTTCTTCAAGATTTCCATTGTT
>JAKPAR010000238.1 GCA_029779375.1 Bacillota bacterium
AGGAAGGTAGCATATACTGCCTTCCTTTTTTTGGACATTTATCCCAGTTTTTTGTTATAATTTTTATTAATGGGATAAATTTTTTATTGTAAAGCTTATAAATTAAAGGCAAAAATCTTAATCCAGGAATAATATATTGAACCTGAAAAAATACTAAATAGGATAGATTAAAATCCAGTAAGCTTTACAATACAGCAGGAGGTAATTTTATGGATTTTCAGGTAAATAAAATTTATCATGGATTTAAATTAATAGAAGAAGAATATGTAGAAGAAATACAATCTACAGCCAGAATATTTATTCATCAAAAAACTGGTGCTAGACTGCTTTCCTTGGAAAATGAAGATGATAATAATGTATTTTCCATAGGCTTCAGGACTCCACCATCAGACAGTACAGGAGTGCCTCATATTATAGAACATTGTGTATTATCAGGTTCCAGAAAATATACTACCAAGGAGCCCTTCATGGATATGGCTAAAGGTTCTCTCAGTACCTTTTTAAATGCCATGACCTTCAGCGACAAAACCCTGTATCCAATTGCCAGCAGAAACGAAAAAGACTTCTTTAATTTAATGGATGTATATTTGGATGCAGTATTTTATACAAAAATATATGATATATAGGAAATATTTATGAAGGAAGGATGGCACTATGAAATATTTAAAGAGGATGAACCCATTAGATATCAAGGTGTAGTATATAATGAAATGTTAGGAGCCTACTCCTCCCCTGAAAGGATATTAAGCGAAAATATAAGCAGGTCCCTGTTCCCAGATACCGTATATAAATATTCTTCTGGTGGAAATCCAGATGAAATTCCCCAATTAAGTTATGAAGAATTTTTAAATTTCCATAAGAAATACTACCATCCATCCAACAGCTTTATATTCCTCTATGGTAATGGAAATATTGAAAAAAGGCTTAAACATATTAATGAAGAATATTTGTCTCATTTTGATAAGGAGGAAGTAGACTCCAGGATACAAGTTCAAAAACCTTTTAGCTCCAAAAAGGAATTGGTGGAATATTATCCTATTTCCAAGGATGAATCTGAAGATGACAAATCCTATTTAAGCCTCAACTTTGTCATTGGAGAAAATACAAACCCGGAAACCTATTTAATGACCAGCATATTAAGCCAGCTACTAATTGATTCTGAAGCAGCACCATTAAAAAATGCCCTCCTTGATAAGGGAATTGGCCAGGATATATTTTCAATTTCAGTAGGGGGTATTCAGGCTGGCTTTGGCATAGTTGCTAAAAATGTAAACCGGGATAAAAAGGATGAGTTCCAAAAAACCGTATTTGAAACCTTAAATAAAATTGTAGAAAAAGGCATAGACAAGGAATTAATTAAGGCCAGCTTAAATATTGTTGAATTTGACTTAAGGGAAGCATCTGGATTTGCAACTAAGGGT
>JAKPAR010000154.1 GCA_029779375.1 Bacillota bacterium
TTTCAATTTAGCAAAAGGTGAAGCAATATATATAGAAAGACCCAAAACAATGATGTCTACATTAGGAAAACAGAAAAGTATTGCTATAGGAGATAAGAAATATAATATAAAAGTTAATACCAAAGTTCCTCTTTTAGGTAATGGGGTGTCCTTTCCTTGCATAGTTGTAAATGATGAGGAATATGAGGTATTGAAATCACAATTTGATGAAAGTGGTTTCAATGGGATTATATTGGATAATCCAGATGATACAAAAGATTTAATTTTCAAATTAGCTAAAATACTTCCGAGGGAATCTAATCTATATGGCTATTGGGTAGCTGGTGCAACATTTTATGATTTTGCAGGAATTGTTTATTTTGTAGGTGCTTTTTTATCTCTTGTATTTGTGTTTGCTACTGGTAGTATAATCTATTTTAAGACTTTGAGTGAATCTTTTAGAGACAAAAATAAATATGAAATACTCAAGAAATTGGGAACTACAGATTTTGAGATATACAAATCAGTTTCAAAACAGGTGGGAATCTTTTTTATACTTCCACTCATAGTTGGAGCAATTCATAGCATAGTTGCTATTTCAGTATTGAGCGATTTGATGAACTATAGTTTAACTGTACCAACAATTATAAGTATAGCTGTATTTGCAATTGTATATGGCATATTCTATATATTTACAACAAAGAAATTCATATCTGTAGTTGAATAAAAAGGGTGGCAAGGGGACGTTTTGTTTGCCACCCTTTTGCATCAAGATTAGAGAAATCGATGCACTGGGGACGGTTCTTTTTGCATCGAAATTAGAGAAATTGGCCCTTACATTTTAAATTATTTAATCTAATAATTAATTATATTAATCGTCAAGTTAAATAATTTAATTTTAATATTGACTTTTTAGATTTTGTTGGGTATTATTTAAGCATAGATAATATTTCATGACATTACAGAATTGACCATATGGAATATAATTTGGACAATTTTTTGTTGTGGCTTGTTATATAAGTGAGTTCTTGGTTAAAGCTCACATTTTGAGAGGGGGCTTAATATGTTAGGCTATGCTATTGAGGTAAACGATCTCAGGAAGGAATTTCAAGTAAAGAAAAAGAATGAGCATTTTTGGAAGAAAAAGAACAAAGAAAAAGAAATATTTGTTGCTGTAGACAATATAAATTTTGATGTAAAAAAAGGTGAGATATTTGGATTTCTTGGGCCCAATGGTGCTGGGAAGACTACAACTATAAAAATGATCTCTACATTGCTAAGACCTACATCAGGTACTATTATTGTAAATGGTGAAAATGTAGTTGAAAATCCCATTAAAGCTTTAACTAATATAGGAACAGTATTGGCAGGAGAGCGAAGTACATACTGGAAATTGACTGGTAGGGAAAATTTAGAATACTTTGCAGCTATGCATGGGATTACAGGGAAAAAAGCAAGAGAAAAAACGGATTATTTACTTAAGAGACTAGAATTAGATAAGAGAGCAGATGAAACAGTAGAAAAATATTCTACTGGCATGAAACAAAGGGTTGCTCTTGCAAAAGCTTTGATTGCTGAACCAAATATTTTGATACTAGATGAACCAACTTCAGGATTAGACCCTCAATCTGCCAGAAATCTAAGAGAAATAATACTTGAAATAAAAGAAGAAGGAAGAACTATTTTTTTAACTACTCACTATATGGAAGAAGCAGATCAATTGAGTGATAGAATTGGTATAATCGATCATGGAAAAATCATAGCATTGGATACCCCTCAAAATTTGAAGAACAATTTAAACAAAACCAATATAATAAATCTTGAATTGGACAATTGGACTGAAGATGTACTTGAAAAAATTAAGGAAATACCAGCAATAGAAAATGTAACTTCAAAATTTAATGAAAATACACAAAATTTTGAAGTTAAAGTTCATGTTTCCAATGGAAGTGAAACCGTTAGCAATTTAATCACCAGTACAATATCTTCAGGTATAAAGATTATTAACTTTAGAGTTGAAGAACCTACTCTAGAAGATGTATTTATAAATCTTACAGGAAAATCTTTAAGGGAATAGGAGGCTTTAAAATGGAGACTACAATTAAAAAACCATCTGTTTTTACTGCCATGGGTGCAGTTTTCAAAAAAGAATTTAAGATAGCATTTAGATATCCTACTTGGTTTATCTCTATGCTCATATGGCCTATACTATTGCCTCTTGGATATGTATTTACTGCAAAAGCACTATCTGGGACAGATACTAGTTCATTAGTTTCTTTTGCTACTTTAACAGGAACTAGTGATTACAAAACATATATGCTCATAGGTACTGTCATGTGGTCATGGATGAATTCTATACTTTGGTCTTTTGGTACCAGCCTTAGAGTTGAACAAGTAAGAGGTACACTAGAATCTAATTGGCTTTGTCCAGTGCCTAAAATTAGTTTGCTTTTAGGATATTCACTTTTCGATATGATTTTTAGTATAATATATATTCCAATTATAGTATTAGAGTTTAAATTGGTATATAATTTTCATTTTGTAGGGAGTCCTCTTTTAGCTTTGTTGGTTCTTTTGGTATCTATACCTGCAGTTTATGGAATTGGTTTCATATTTGCAAGTCTGGTTATGTGGGTCAAAGAAGCAAATTCTATGGTGTTTTTAGTAAGAGGAATGATCATGGTTTTTTGTGGAATAACTTATCCTTTGGCAGTTCTACCAAATTGGATGAGAAATGTATCTAAATTTATACCTATAACTTATAGCATAAATGCTTTGCGGGCAGTTATTACAGAAGGAGTAAGCGTAGGGGATATAAAAAGTGAAATTTTTATACTTCTCATATTTGGAGCTGTACTCATGACATTAGGTTTATTGGCCTTTAATTATACACAAAAAAGAGTAAAAAGTTCTGGATCATTAGGCCAATACTAAGGGGGGATACAAAATGAATAGGAACAAAATTAAAACTTATATGATGGCAATAGGTGCTATTTTTAAAAAAGATATAAAAATATTTTTTAGCTATCGTGTCAATGCAATATTGAGTATATTAGAGCCTATTATTTGGGTTGTTCCAGTGTATTTTTTGTCTAAATCTTTTCAAATAGGTGGAAAAAACATTGGATTTGCTCAATATACTGGGACAACTGACTATATGGGCTTTTTAGTAATGGGAAGTATAGTATCAAGCTTTGTAAGTGCAGTACTTTGGAGTATGGGATTTTCTCTAAAAAATGAAATGGATGCAGGGGTGATTGAATCCAATTGGCTTACTCCTATTCCTCTTTGGGTGCAACTTGTTGGAAGATCTATTTTCTCATTGGTTTCTACTACTGCTAGTACCCTCATAGTGGCATTTCTTATATGGTTGTTGTTTGGATTTAGCATAAGTGGTAGTATACTTTCTTCAATAGCAACTCTCATTCCACTCCTTATAGGGCTGTATGGTTTGGGATTTGGGATAGCTGGTTTGGTTCTCATAACCAACAATGCCAACAATATAATAGATATAACCAATGCTACATTAAATATGATATGTGGATCAGAATTTCCTGTAACTGTTCTTCCAAAAGGAATTTTAGCAGTATCTTTGATTATTCCTCTGACTTATGGTTATGATTCCATAAGAGGAATACTCTTAGGCACCAAAACTTTGTTACCTATCCACATAGAACAGTTGATATTGGTACTTTTTATGGGCATAAGTATCTATTTAGGCATATTTATACTCAACAAAGTAGAAAAATACTGCAAAACCATTGGAAACATAGGCTTTCATTAATGAGATGCGTTGGGGATGCGTTGGGGACAGTTCTTTTTGCATCACTTTTTGCATCAGATAACCCTGGATTTTTTCCGGGGTTATCTATAAATATCTCCTCTTGAATCTATTTTTAATATTTTTACTTCATCATGGCCATACTACATTTTTCAGTTAAATATTTTACTAATTCTAGTTTTCTAAAGATGCAATTGCCTTACTTCTCTATATTTTCTGTTTTCAAGTATCTCTTTTACCTTTTCTACACTATCTTGATTTTCATTTGACAGTTCTTCATTGTTTTCTATTTTCATAAGTATCCTATCTAATTCTTCATATCCAATTCCAAGAGCAAATTCATCGGTTATTCCTGGTGCAATATCAGGACTGGGTTTCTTATCAATTATTTTTTGAGGAATGTTTAATTTTTTTGCAAGTTCAAATACTTCAGTTTTATATAGATGTCTTATTGGCTCAATATCGCAGGCTTCATCTCCCCATTTTGTATAAAATCCAGTCATTTCTTCAGTTTTGTTGGTACATCCAGCTACGGCATATCCCCTTTTTTCAGCTTCAAAGTATAGCATTATTGTTCTCGTTCTAGGTTTTGCTCTGTAATATGCAAGGCTTTCAGAAAAATTTTTATCTCCTTGAGTAGTTAAGTCTTGTATAAAAGGTTTTTTTTGAGAAGTCCATACATTTCTAGAATATCTATTTTGAATGGTTTTTGGAAAAGGAAAAGCGGGAGGCTTTAAAGAGTAAACTCCTATTTTTCTTATGATTCCAGTCAAGTCAATTATTTTATATTCGATTCCAATATAATCACATACAAGAATTGCATCTTGAACTGTATCTTTGGCAGTGTCCCTTTCAGGAAGTATCAAACCTAAAACCTTGTCTCTTCCCAAGGAGTCTTTAAGTAGTTTACCTACTACAGCCGAATCAATTCCTCCGCTGATCCCAACAACAACACCTTTATACTTATATTTTTCTATATTATCCGCTATAAATTTTTTTATCTCTTCCATTTTACCCAACTCCCAGATTAGATTTAATTTTCAATTATATTATACTACTATTTCTATTGACGATAATATATTTTGTTTGATACTAATTATATTATGTGCAATAATTGACTTAAAAGAAGGAAAGTATAAAGAAATGTAGAAATTTTTCATGAATTCAATAGGCTGGAGGGAAGTTTATGGATAAAAACAAAAATTATCATTTTGATACTAGAACAATACATGGTGGAAGTTCAGGGAAAAACCCAAACAATGCTTTAAATCCACCAATATTTCAAACTTCAACTTTTGTATTTGATGATATAGAACATGTAGAAAAGGTAATGAGTTTTCAGTCAGATGATTATGTATATACTAGGGGAAACAATCCAACGCTGAGATTGTTTGAAAATAGAATGGCTGAATTAGAATTTGGAACTGGAGCTGTGGCTTTTGCTTCGGGAATGGCAGCTATTAGTTCAGTTTTGTTTTCTCTCTTAAAACCAGATGATAAAGTTATAGTTCATAGGACTCTTTATGGTTCAAGCTACAATGTAGTTACCAATATTTTGCCTCAATATAATGTGAAATATAAAATGATAGATCTTGGGAAATTGGAAGAATTAAAATCTTCCATAGATGAAAACACAAAGGTCATATATTTTGAAACCCCATCAAATCCCAATTTATCAGTTATAGACATAAAAGGGGTAGTGGAAATAGCAAAGGAAAGAAATATAAAAGTAGTGGTAGATAATACTTTTGCTTCTCCATATTTCCAAAATCCATTACTATTGGGAGCAGATGTGGTAGTTCATAGTGCTACAAAATACATATGCGGTCATGGAGATGTAGTAGGTGGAGTTGCAATAGCTAAAGATGCGGATTACATAAAGTATTTAAAATTTGATTATATGTGTGAATTTGGTGGAGTCATGAGTCCCTTTAATGCGTGGTTACTTTTGAGAGGACTTAAAACCCTTGGGGTTAGAATGAGGCAACATGAAGAAAATGCAATGAAGGTAGCAAAATTTCTTCAATCTCACAAAAAAATAAATAAAGTTATGTACCCTGGACTTGAAAGTTTTGAGAGCCATGAGATAGCTAAAAAACAGATGAATGGATTTGGAGCAATGATAAGCTTTGAAATAGATGGTGGAATGGAAGAAGCCAAAAAATTTGTGGAAAAATTGAAATTGGCTCAGTTGGCAGTTAGTTTGGGAGATTGTGAGACATTGGTGGAATTTCCGGCAGCCATGACTCATAGAGGATATCCCCATGAGAAATTGATAGAATTTGGACTTACAGAGAGTATGGTTAGAATATCTGTTGGACTTGAAGATTATAGAGATATAATAGAAGATTTAGAACAAGCTTTGGAAAGGTAGCAAGGATGTTTTTATATTTAGAAAAGAGGGACAAGCAATTTTAAATAGAATAATAGATTTATTTCATTTATATATCAAAGAGCCATTAGTAATTGACAATGTTGAAAATATGTCAATTGATGATGTGGTCGAGTCTATGATAGACAAATTTTCAGAAGTTATGGCAACTATATCGGGGAAAGTTAGACTATTTAATCAGTAAAAACTGAGATGGTCCTATTTTTGCTTTTATATAATTTAAAAAGAACAATAAATATTATTGGAGTAAAGGAAATGATAAGCAGGCTATTGCCTGCTTATTAAGTATATAAAAAGGTATTTGCCATTTTGATACTTTGTTATCTTTCGGAAAATAAATTTTCCTTTGGAATATCATTAATGTCTATGCCAATCATTGCTTCTCCTAAATCTTTTGATACTTCAGCTAGTATTTTAGGGTCATTGTAGTTTTTTACAGCATTAACTATTGCTTTTGCTCTTTTTTCTGGATTTTGGGATTTGAAAATACCTGAACCTACAAATATACCATCACAACCTAATTGCATCATCAAAGCTGCATCTGCTGGTGTTGCAATTCCTCCTGCTGCAAAATTTAGTACTGGCAATTTGCCGTTTTCAGCTACATATACTACTAAATCATAGGGTGCTCCCATTTCTTTAGCTATAGTCATTAGTTCTTCTTTAGGTGTATTTTCCAATCTTCTTATTTGAGACATTACTGTTCGCATATGCCTTACTGCTTCAACTACATTTCCAGTACCCGCTTCTCCTTTTGTTCTTATCATTGATGCACCTTCACCAATACGTCTTAATGCTTCACCTAAATTTCTTGCTCCACAAACAAAAGGTGTATTGAAACTCTTTTTATTTATATGATAGCAATCATCAGCTGGTGTTAAGACTTCGCTTTCATCTATGTAATCTACACCCAAGGCTTCAATGATTTGTGCTTCAACAAAATGACCAATTCGTACTTTTGCCATTACAGGAATAGATACAGCTTTTAGTATTTCTTCTATCAATTTAGGATCTGACATTCTAGCAACTCCACCATCTTTTCTAATATCTGATGGGACTCTTTCCAATGCCATGACAGCAACAGCACCACTGCTTTCGGCAATTTTAGCTTGTTCTGCATTGACTACATCCATTATAACTCCACCTGCAAGCTTATCGTTTAATTCTTTTAAATTTTTCATAAAGTGTCCTCCTTTATATAGATACAATTTATATTTGTACCCATATACTATCAAAAGAGTATGTGCATTGTCAATACAATAAATAAAAATCATATATATATTTATATTTTGTATTGGTAGAAATTTATATATTTTTATGTAAAATAAACAAAGAAGCCCTTTAATCTTAAAGATTAAAGGGCTTTATAGTGTGCCTATTCTACAGGAGCTATCAAATATTCTCCATCTATGAAATTTATGACTATATAGGATTCTTCGTCAAATTCATAGATTAATCCGCCATTTTCTTCTGCTTCAAATTCCAATATAGAAAGGGTATCTATATATTCTTCCAATTCTTCTTCAGTTTCACAATCATCTGGATAGATCCCCATATACTCTAAAAATTTGATAGATTTTTTTCTTAAAATGCTTTGCGGAATCATAAAATCACCTCTTAAATCTTTGTATTCATTCAGTACAATCATACCCTGATTGTTGGAAATTAAAATATAAGTTAAGCTATATTTTACAATGAATGATGTATAAAAGTAAAGGGTTTTATGAAAATAGTTTTAAAAAAGATTTACAATTGTCGAATATATATATACAATTATCATGGAGGTAATTTTAATGAAAATATATGTTCTTGATAAAATATTAGAATACAAAAATGAAAAAAAGTATATAGACAATATATTTGAGGATTTGGGCAATATACTTTCAGATGAAAAATATGCCCTGAGCCATTTAGAAGTGGATGGGAAACATGTTTATGAGGATTTTTATGACTATTTTAGTGAAAATATTCATGATATAAAGGAAGTAAAAGTTTTCATTAAAACTTCAAGAGAATTGGCAAAGGATTTGATTGTATATATTATAGAAACTATAGAAGAGTATGTTCCAGAAATCCAAATATTGTCAAATGAATTTTACAATGAGGCTGCAGAAGAAACTTGGGGAAAACTTGTGGATTTGTTTGAAAAAATAAAATGGATATTAGATGCTACTGAAACATTAGATGTTGATAGAGAAATCAAATATATAGTTAGTGATTATAAATTGTGGAATGCATATGTAAAAGACACTTATGAACTAAGAGAGATTATGGTTGATTTTCAGGATATATTAGCTAATGATGATTTAAATTTTGTTCCAGAGATACTTTCTGGTGAAATAGCTCCATTATTTGAAGATATGAAGGAGAAGTTGGAGCTTTTAGTGAATAGAGAATTGGATATGAGTTTACTTAATTAAAATTATTCATAGGAGTTGATTTTATGATACCATTGTGTGTGGCAGAAATTAAAGGAAATGAGTGGAAATATATAGAGGAATGTTTGAAAAATAATGAAGTTGGTGGAGTAGGAAGTTTTGTAGATAGATTTGAGAAGGATTTTAAAGAATTTGTAGGAGCAAATATGGCAGTAGTAACTCCAAATGGGACCAGTGCTCTTCATTTGGCTTTGAGAGTATTGGGTATAAAAGAAGGAGATGAGGTTATAGTACCATCTCTTACATATATAGCTACAGTTAATCCTATAAAATATTTAGGGGCAGAGCCTGTATTTGTAG
Source organism: Bacillota bacterium (assembly GCA_029779375.1). Classification (GTDB taxonomy): domain Bacteria; phylum Bacillota; class Clostridia; order Tissierellales; family Sporanaerobacteraceae; genus Sporanaerobacter. The sequence continues at coordinate 8,891 of JAKPAR010000154.1, forward strand.
ATGTATGTAGGGATACTTTTTCTATGGATGTAAAAAAGGTAGAAGAGCTTATAACTCCAAAGACTAAAGCTATTATGCCAGTTCATTTGTATGGGCATCCTGTAGATATGGATAGTTTAATGGAATTGGCAGATAAGTACAATTTGTATGTAATAGAAGATGCTACGGAAGGATTGGGTTCTTTGTATAAGGGAAATTCTGTAGGAAGTATTGGGCATATAGGATGTTTTAGCTTTAATGCCAATAAGCTTATGACTACTGGTGGCGGAGGAATGTTAGTGACCAATGATGTGGAATTGGGGAAAAGGGCCAAATTTTTGTCTACTCAGGCTAGAGTATTCCATGAAAACAATGGATTTAGCTATACGGATATAGGCTACAATTTTAGACTTCCAAATATAAATGCTAGTATGGGATGTGCTCAGTTGGAGAATTTGGATGAGTTTATATTGAAAAAAAGAGAGCATAGAGAATATTATGATGAACTCTTGAAGGATGTCAAGGGAATAACTTTGCCTGTAGAAAAGGAATGGGCCAAAAATGTATTTTGGCTATATTCTATAGTAGTGGAAGATGATTTTAGAATGAGTAGAGATGAGCTTATAAAGGCTTTTTCTGAAAATGATATTGAGACTAGACCATTTTTTGAACCAGTTCATGAGATGATACCCTATAAAAATTGTAGACATGGGGATTTAACTGTTACAGAAGAATTGGGCAAAAAAGGCATAAATTTGCCAAGTTCAGTAGGACTTAAAAAAGAAGAAATAGAGAAAGTGTGTGAAATCATAATAGGATAGCATGGTGGCAAATAAAAAGTCTCCATGCAACCAAAGGAGTGTGAAAATTGTGATTTTTCCGGAAAAGC
>JAKPAR010000330.1 GCA_029779375.1 Bacillota bacterium
TTAAACAAGTAAACGGTAGAATTGATAATGTTGAAGTTGAAATGAAAGATTTCAGAAAAGAAACAGCAGATAAAATTAAAGAAGTAAACGGTAAAATTGATAATGTTGAAGTTGAAATGAAAGATTTTAGAAAAGAAACAAATGAAAGATTTGACAGACTTGAAAATAAAATGGACGATATTGAAGCAAAGAATGCTGATAGGCATGTGGAAATTACTGGACAAATAGAAGATATGAAATCAGATCTTTCCAGAATAGAAATTAATACCGCTGACAACTGGAGAGATATTGCTAGAATCAAAGCTAAATAATATTTTTTCAAACCTTAGTCATTTAGGCTAGGGTTTTTTCATTATTTCCATTATAATAGTATGTATAAGAAAAGGGGACAAAAGGGCACAAAAGAACCGTCCCCTTGATAGGAAGGGTGAAGTAAATGAATTTTTTGGAAGGATTAAATGATAGGCAGAGGGAAGCAGTTTTACATACAGAAGGGCCACTACTTATATTGGCTGGAGCAGGTAGTGGAAAGACCAGGGTACTTACTCACAAAATAGCCTATATGGTTGAAGAAAAGGGGGTTTTCCCGGGAAATATTTTGGCTATAACTTTTACAAATAAAGCTGCCAATGAAATGAAAGAGAGAGTTAGAAGTCTTGTTGGAGATAAGATAGATGATATATGGATAGGGACTTTTCACTCTATATGTGTGAGAATTTTAAGACGAGATATTGATAAGATAGGATACAATAGAAACTTTGTCATATATGATACTGATGATCAAAAAACTGTCATAAAAGAGTGTATAAAAGAAAAAAATCTCAATACTGAAATATTCAAAGAAAAGTCTATATTAAGTACTATAAGTTCACTAAAAGATACTATGGTTAAACCAGATTCTTATATAAATGAAAATTATGGAGATTATTATAAAAGAAATGTAGGGGAATTGTATGCTCTATATGAGGAAAAACTCAAGAAGAACAATGCACTGGATTTTGATGATTTGATTTTGAAAGCTGTTGAATTACTAAGCAAAAAGCCTGAGATACTTGAATATTATCAAAAGAAATTCAGATATATTTATGTAGATGAGTACCAAGATACAAATGGCACTCAATATGAACTTGTTCATTTACTTTCTCAAAGGTACAAGAATTTATGCGTTGTGGGGGATGATGATCAGTGTGTTGTTGAAGGTTCTAAAATTGCTACAGTAAATGGAGATATCTCTGTGGAAGAGTTAAAAGAATGCAATAAAATTTATTCAGCTGCTGGCAAGGGAGAAATTTTAGAAGGAACTATTGAGAAAATAATGAAGAAAAGGTATGAAGGGCCTATAATAAAGATAAAAACTAAATCAGGAAAGATAATTAAAACTACCCCAAATCACATAATGTTTGGCAAACTTAATCCAGAACCAGGTGTTTACTATGTTTATTTGATGTATAGACTAGATAAAGGATATAGAATAGGTATGACTCAAGGAGTAAGGTCAAGGGACAAGGAGATAGTAAATGGACTTATGGTTAGATTAAATCAGGAACATGGAGATAAAGCCTGGATTATAAGAACATGTAAAAGCAAACAAGAAGCAGTATTTTATGAACAATTATTTTCTTTAAAGTATCAAATACCCACTTGTTGTTATCACGCAGTAGGTAGAAATTTAACTATGGATCAAAAGCATATAGATAGATTATTTGAGGGAATAGATACAAGGAATAATGTAGTAAAACTAATGGATGATTTGCTGCTGTTTGAAGAATATCCACATCATAGAGCAAATGCTATCATTAGGGGGCAGTCTATAAGACGAATTGTCAATTTAAGTTTTTTTAGTGGGAAAAAAAGTGGTATAGAATCAGGATGGTATAGCCATAGAATTTGTTTTAATACAAGTGGTGAAAATTTAAAAGAAAGGTTCATAGATTCAGGCTTTCCTACGAGAAATGGAAATAGGGAAACTTGGAGGGTAGAGACGGAAAGAGTAGGATATGATGAGGCAGTGGATTATGTAAAGAAAATTGAGGCCTTAGATGCAAATATAGAAGTTGTAAAAAGAGCTAGATTAACTGAAGATAATTATTTTAATTATATTCCTGCTTCTCATATAAGACCCAATATGAGTATTCCAGTATATGAAAATGGGAAAATAGTTGAAGATATAGTAAGTGAAACTTCGGTTGAAGAATATAGTGGATTTGTATATGATATTTCAGTTCCTAATTTTAGACAATATGTTTGTGAAGATATTGTAGTCCATAATTCGATTTACGGATGGAGAGGGGCAGATATAGGGAATATCTTGAATTTTGAAAGGGATTTTCCAAATGCGAAAATAATTAAATTAGAGCAAAATTATCGTTCTACTAAAAACATATTGAATGTAGCTAATTCTGTCATTAGAAATAATAATGAAAGAAAAGACAAGGCTCTTTGGACAACTAATGAGGAAGGAAATCCTATAGGTATAAATATGACTTTTGATGAACGTGAAGAAAGTAGTCTTGTAGCTGAAAAAATAATGGAATTAACAGATGAGGGAAAATACAAGTATAGAGACTTTGCTATACTATATAGGACCAATGCTCAATCTAGAACTTTTGAGGAAGTTTTTATGAGAAGAAATATACCTTATAGAATTGTAGGTGGACTTAAGTTCTATGATAGAAAAGAAGTAAAGGATATTATTGCATATTTAAGACTTATTCAAAATCCATTGGATGATGTTTCTTTAAAGAGGATTATAAATGTTCCTAAAAGAGGAATAGGAAATGCAACCTTAGAAAAGGTAGAAAACTATGCCCAAAGAAAAGGAGAAAGTCTTTATAGCACTCTTTTAGATGTAGAGGATGTACCAGGCCTTTCTCAAAGGGCTATAAACAATTTAAAAAAATTTACTGATATGATAAATAAGTATATTGCCATGAGCCAAGTTATGGGATTAAAGGATTTTGTAGAGGAAGTAGTATATGGAACTGGATATATTAAAGAGTTGGAAGAAGAGGGGAGCGATGAATCTGCCACTAGAATAGAGAACTTGAAGGAATTTATTTCTGTTGCAGTAGATTTTGAGATGCAAAATGTAGATGGAAATTTGGAAGATTTCTTGGCCAATGTTTCTCTTCTTTCTGATACAGACAAGACAGCTGATGTAAATGAGGCTGTGACTATGATGACTGTACACAGTGCCAAAGGATTAGAGTTTCCAGTGGTATTTTTGGTAGGTATGGAAGAAGGATTATTTCCTATTGCTAGAGCTATTGACAGTGAAAGTGAATTGGAAGAAGAAAGAAGATTATGCTATGTAGCTATAACTAGGGCTGAGGAGCAGTTGTTTATTTCCTATGCAAATATGCGAACTATATATGGAAATACTACTTATTCTGTACCTTCTAGATTTTTAAAAGAAATACCTTTGGAATATGTAGAGACCAATGACAAAAACAAAGAAATGACTAAAAAAGATGTAATTGTGAAAGAATTTACAAGGAGAGAAACAAAGGCTCCTGATTTGAAATACAACAAAGACGATGTAAAGGTCGGGTCAAAAGTTAGACATAAATTGTGGGGAGTAGGTACTGTAGTTCAATTAAAAGACAAAGGAAAGGATACAGAAATAGTTGTTGCTTTTGAAGATAAAGGATTGAAGAAGTTGATACTTTCTATTGCTCCAATAGAAGTTATTTAAGGAGAGGATGCTTGTGGATAATATAGAGAGAATGAAAGAACTTATAGATATTATAGAAGATTTGAATTATCATTATTATACATTAGACAATCCAAAAGTAAGCGATGGAGAATATGACAAGATTTATTATGAGCTGGTAGAGTTAGAAAAACAAACGGGAGTAGTATTACCTTATTCACCTACGCAAAGAGTAGGTGGAGAAATTCTTGAAAGATTCCAAAAGCATGTTCATTTGGCAAAGCTATGGAGTTTAGATAAAAGCCAAAGTATAGGAGAACTAAAGAATTGGGACAAAAAAGTGAGAAGATTGATAGATGAATACAATACCACTCATGATGACAAATTGCCTGAGCCTACTTATGTAGTAGAATACAAATTTGATGGGCTAACTATAAATCTTACCTATAAAAATGGAGAACTTGTAGAAGGAGCTACTAGAGGAAATGGAGAAGTTGGAGAGGCTATACTTTCTCAAATAAAGACCATAAAATCCATTCCCCTTAAAATAAATTTTAAGGGAACTATTGAAATTCAAGGGGAAGGCCTTATGCCACTATCTGCTTTGGAAAAATACAACAAAACTCATGATGAGCCTCTAAAAAATGCACGAAATGCTGCTGCAGGAGCTCTTAGAAATTTAGATCCAAAAGTTACAAAGGAAAGAAATCTTATAGGATATTTTTATAATGTAGGATATATAGAAGGTAAAAAGTTTGAAACCCATGTAGAAATGTTGGAATTTTTAAGAGAAAATAGGCTGCCAGTAAATGAATATTTAAAACTTTATGAAACAATTGATGAAGTAGTGGAAGAAATAGAAAGAGTAGACATTGAAAGAAAAAAACTTGACGTATTGACAGATGGAATAGTTATCAAAATAAATGATATGAGAACTAGGGAAATTCTGGGGTATACTCAGAAATTTCCCCGTTGGGCTATAGCCTATAAATTTGAGGCAGAAGAGACAACTACAAAGCTATTAGAAGTTGAGTGGAATGTAGGAAGAACAGGGAAAGTAACTCCAACAGCTATTTTATCTCCTGTGGAAATTGGAGGAGTCACAGTCAAAAGGGCAACTTTAAACAACTGGGATGATATACAAAGAAAAAAATTAAAGATAAATTCCAATGTATTAATCAGGCGTTCTAATGATGTCATACCAGAAATAATGGGTACCATGGATACAGAGGAAGAAACAAAAGAAATAGAGAAACCTAAATATTGTCCTGCCTGTGGTAGTGAACTTGTTCAAGATGGAGTTCATATATTTTGTCCAAATTCACTGACTTGCAAACCTCAACTCGTATCAAGGATGGTACATTTTGCCAGTAGAGATGCTATGAATATTGAAGGATTCAATGAAAAGACAGCGGAAAAACTATTTGAGGAGCTTGATTTGACTGATATACCTCAAATCTATGAATTGAAATATGAAGATCTCATAAATTTGGAAGGTTTCAAAGAAAAAAAGACTAAAAATTTGCTTTCGGCTATTGAAAAGAGCAAGGAATGTACACTGGATTCTTTTATATATGCGTTGGGCATACCAAATGTTGGGAAAAAGACCGCGAGAGATTTGGCCAATCATTTTAAGTCTTTAGATAAAATTCTTGATGCTAAATACGAAGAACTTATAACTATTCCAGATGTGGGAGATGTCATAGCAAATAGTATCATAGAGTTCTTCCACGATTCTAAAATACTAGATGGCATTGACAAACTTTTATATGAAGGTGTCAATCCTAAACATGAAGAAAGTGAAACCCTTCAAAATACTTTCTTTAGTGGCAAAACTGTGGTTTTGACAGGAACTATAGATGGAATCTCTAGAAATGAGTTGAAAGAGATTATAGAAAAAATGGGTGGGAAAGTATCAGGTAGTGTTAGCAAGAAAACTGACTATGTCATAGTAGGGGAAGACCCAGGTTCTAAATATGAAAAAGCATTGAGTTTAGGAATTGAAATAATAGATGAAAATAGGCTAAAAACCATTATTTGATTTTTTAGTTAAACAAGTGGTAAAATAAGAACATGACCTTGATTTCACAAGGTAAAGGAGGTTAGAAAATGATTTTAAAAGAAGATGTAAAACATATAGCAAATCTTTCAAAGCTCAATTTCAATGAAGATGAAATGGAAGATTTTACAGTTAAATTTTCTCAAATAATTGAATATGTAGAAAAGTTAAAAGAAGTAGATACAGAAAATATAGAGCCTACTTATCAGGTAAATCCAAATTATCAATTTATGAGAGAAGATGAAGTGAAAGAAAGCTTTAGTAGAGAAGAAGCTCTATTAAATGCTCCAGACAGTGAATACGGGTATTTTAAACTACCTAAAGTAATAGATTAGAGAGGTGAGTGTTTTGGATATAACTAGACTTTCAGCTGTAGAACTTAGAAAAAAGCTTTTAAATAGAGAAATATCCAGTGTAGAAATTGTAGAAAGCTATTATAAAAAAATAGAAGAAACCGAAAAAGATATAGATGCATTTATTACTCTGACTAAAGATGAAGCTATAAAAACAGCAAAAAATATAGATGAAAAAATAGCCAATAATGAGGAAGTTGGAGTACTTGCAGGTATTCCAATAGCTGTTAAAGACAATATTGCAACTCGTGGAATAAAGACTACATGTGGTTCGAAAATATTGGAAAATTTTGTTTCACCATATGATGCTACAGTAGTAGAAAAAATAAAAAGAGAAGATGGAATAATCATAGGCAAGACCAATATGGATGAGTTTGCTATGGGTTCTTCTACAGAAACATCTTATTTTAAGAAGACTAAAAATCCTCATGATTTAGAAAGGGTACCAGGAGGTTCTAGTGGTGGTTCTGCTGCAGCTGTAGCGGGATTTGAAGCACCACTGTCATTAGGCTCAGAAACAGGAGGTTCCGTGAGAGAGCCAGCTAGTTTTTGTGGAGTTGTGGGACTTAAGCCTACATATGGACTTGTATCTAGATATGGGCTTATAGCTTTTGCATCTAGCCTTGACCAAATAGGGCCTTTTGCAAGGAATGTAGAGGATACTGCACTATTGTTGAGTGTTTTGGCAGGATATGATGAAAAAGATTCTACATCTGTAGACAATAAAAGTATAGACTACACAAAGGAACTTAATTCAAATGTAAAAGGAATGAAATTTGCACTACCTAAAGAATACTTTGGAGAAGGAATAGATGAAAAAGTCAAAAAAAAGGTACTAGAAGCAGTAGAAGCTTTAAAAGGCCTTGGAGCAGAAGTAGAAGAAATATCTTTGCCTTATACAGAATATGCTCTATCTTGTTATTATATAATATCCACATCAGAAGCTAGTTCCAATTTAGCTAGATTTGATGGTGTAAGATATGGATACAGGGCTGAAAATTATAAAGACTTAGATGAATTGTATGTAAATACTAGAAGCGAAGGATTTGGTGAAGAAGTAAAGAGAAGAATAATGCTTGGGACTTTTGCCCTAAGTAGTGGGTACTATGATGCCTATTACAATAAGGCTCAAAAGGTTAGAACTCTCATAAAGAGGGATTTTGACAAAGCTTTTGAAAAATATGATGCTATAATTTCTCCAACAGCACCAATACTTCCATTTAAAATTGGAGAAAAGGTAAATAATCCATTGTCCATGTATATGTCAGATATTTTAACAGTTTCAGTCAATTTAGCTGGGGTCTGTGCTATATCTGTGCCTTGCGGAAATGTAAATGGACTTCCAGTAGGACTCCAAATCATTGGAGATAGATTTGAAGAACAAAAAATTCTCAACATTGCCTATACTTATGAAAAAAATAGAGGTGAAGAAAATGACTTATAGAACTATTATTGGTCTTGAAATACATTCTGAACTCATGACAAAATCAAAAATATTTTGTAGCTGTACTACTGAATTTGGTGGAGAAGCAAATACTCACTGTTGTCCTGTATGTTTAGGTCTTCCAGGAGCACTTCCAGTTATAAATAAAAAGGTAGTTGAATATGGCATAAAAGCAGGACTTGCTTTAAATTCAAAAATTGCAAATGAAACTAAAATGGACAGGAAAAATTATTTTTATCCTGATTTAGTTAAAGGATATCAGATTTCTCAATATGATATTCCTCTTTGCGATGGGGGATATATAGAGATAGAAAATGAAAATGGCCCTAAAAAAATAAGACTTAGAAGAATACACATAGAAGAAGATACAGGGAAATCAATTCACTCAGAAGATGGAGGAAGTCTTCTTGATTACAACAGAAGTGGTGTGCCTTTGATTGAGGTGGTCACAGAACCTGATATGAATTCTCCAGAAGAAGCAAGAGAATTTCTTGAAAAACTAAAAGCTACTTTAAGATATATAGAAGTTTCAGACTGTAAAATGGAAGAAGGTTCCCTTCGCTGTGATATAAATATAAATGTAGTTGATGAGGATACAGGAAAAAGGACTACTATTACAGAACTTAAAAACTTAAATTCTTTTAAGGCTGCTGTAAAAGCCATGGAATATGAAGAAAAGAGACATATCAACCTTTTAAAACAAGGAAAAGATGCTGTAAGGGAAACTAGAAGATGGGATGAAATAAAAAATGAAACTATAGTCATGAGAAGTAAGGAAGATGCTGCAGATTATAGATATTTTCCAGAACCTGATTTGGTTAAAATGAAGATAGAGGATAAGTGGATTGAAGAAATAAGAAACAATCTACCAGAACTTCCTCATGACAAAAAAGAAAGATTTGTAAAACAATATGATATCCCAGAATATGATGCAGGAGTACTTACTCAAACAAAAGAATTGGCAAATTTCTTTGAAGAAACAGTTAAATACGAAGTTGATCCCAAAAAAGCTAGCAATTGGATTATGGGAGACATTTTAAGATGGATAAAAGATGAAGATAAAGAAGTTGAAGAACTTAAACTTACTCCAAAGAATTTGGCTGAATTCATTTCTCTTATTGATGAAGGCAAAATAAGTAACAATATTGGGAAAAAAGTGATAAAAGACATGCTTGACACCGGAAAACCTGCAAATGATATTGTCAAAGAAAAAGGTCTTGTGCAGATAAGTGATGAAGGTGAACTAAAAAATATAGTAGAAAAGGTAATAAATGAAAATGAACAATCCATAATAGATTATAAAAATGGAAAAGATAGAGCATTGGGATTTTTGGTAGGTCAAGTTATGAAGATGACCAAAGGCAAGGCAAATCCACAACTTGTCAATAAAATGATACTTGAAATTATCTCTCAGAGATAATTTCAAGTATCACATATTACATTTTTTTAACAGAATATTAAAGAAGTTTTAATTGAAATAAAATGCAAAAGCGAGTAATATAATAAGAAAAAACAAAAGGTTATGCTATTTTAAAATTTCTGAATATTTAAATTAAAGAAGATTTTTATAAGGGTTAACTCAAACTTCAGAAAATACTGAAGGATTGAACCCTTTAGCTAAATTCACAAAGTATATTTAAAGGGGGGGAGGGCTATAGGCAAAGTGAATTATCGCAATATTCAATAAAATTC
>JAKPAR010000378.1 GCA_029779375.1 Bacillota bacterium
AATGTATCTATGGATCAAATAATAAATGCCAATGAAAATTTAAGTGAGAATACAGTTTTAAATATTGGGCAAGAGCTTATAATACCAAAATCTCCAGATTATACTCAAGTGGACAAGCCTATAGATGAAAATTGTGGAGAATATTTGGATTGGTTCAGTGAAGTGGATAAAGGTATTCTTCCTATAGGAACTGTGTTTAAAGTAAAGGATTTCTACTCGGGAAAGACTTTTACTATGAAGAGGACTATGGGTTCTTATCATGCAGATTGTGAAGCTTTGACTTCAGAAGATACTGAGGTTATAAAGGATATTTGGGGAGGATTTAGTTGGGTTAGAAGACCAGTGTTGGTTCAAGCGGGAGATAGAGTTGTTGCTGCAAGTATGACAGCTATGCCTCATGCTGGAAATGACAGTGTAGAGGGTGGAAAATATACTGAATGGAGAAGTGGCGGATATGGTGCTGGGACAAATCTTGACTATATAAAGGGAAATGGTATGGATGGACATGTGGATATACACTTTGCTGGGAGCAAGAGACATAAAGATGGTCAAATAGATCCAGAACATCAAAAATGTATAAAGATTGCTGCAGGATTAGATAAATAAAGAGTAAATATTTTTTGTATAAATAATATATATGATATTGTAGGGGTATATAAACATTGGGGGTGCTAAGGGTGTTGGAAAAATATGAAGTACCTATTTCTAAACTAAAAAAAAGATGTAATCCTGATATTTTTGATTATGATACTACTTTAGATGTTCCAGTTAAGAGAGAACTTATAGGTCAAGAAAGAGCTATGGAAGCATTGAAATTTGGCTTGTCAGTTAAAAGAAAGGGATACAATATATATGTATCGGGGATGACAGGTACAGGCAGAAATAGCTATTCTTATCTAGTAGCTAAGGAATTTGCTGAAAAAAGGGAAACTCCTAAAGATTGGTGTTATGTTTTTAATTTTAAAAAACCACATTCTCCTATGGCCATATGTTTAGATACTGGAAAGGGCAAAATGTTTAAAGTTGATGTGGAAAAAGCTATTTTAAATATCAAATTAGATATTCCTAAAATGCTCTCGTCTAAGGATTATGAGGATAACAAAAATGTAATTTATAGTAGACATCAGAAGAGGGCTCAAGAAATAATAAATGAGTTAAATGAATTGGCAAGGGACTACAATTTTATATTTAAACAGACTGAACGAGGAATTTTAAGTTTGCCAACAAAAGACGGAAGAATCTTGACAGATGAGGAAATTCAAAATTTAACTGAAGAAGATGTTGAAAGATTAAGGGAACAATCTGAAGAATTGAGTCAAAAAGCTTTTGAATTTGTGAAGAGAATAAGAGAAGTAGAAAATGATTTGAGAGAAGAGATAAAAGAGCTAAAGGAAAAGATGGTTTTAGAAGTTGCTCAAATCTATATAGATCCATTGATAGATAAATTTAGTGAAAATCAAGGAGTTAAACAATATTTATCAGATGTAAAAGAAGATATAGTTAAAAATTTTCAGATGTTTTTGGATGAAGAAGAGGAAGAAAGAATAGAGAATTTGATGTTTCCTATAGATAAAAAAGAGGATTTTTTTAAGAGATATGAAGTGAATTTGTTTATTGGCAATGGTTCTAATGGAGGAGCTCCTGTTATAAAGGAGATGAATCCAAATTATTACAATCTTCTTGGAAAGATTGAATATGTAAATGAATTGGGAGGACTTAAGACTGACCATACAAAGATAAGACCTGGTTCTCTTCATGAAGCCAATGGTGGGTATCTTATTGTACAGGCAAAAGATATTCTTCAAAACAGAGAATCTTGGGAAGGCCTTAAGCGAGCTATTTATACGGAAAAGATAATGATAGAAAATATTACAGGATTAAGTATTATATCAGAAACTATAAGACCAGAGCCTATACCATTGGATGTAAAGATAATTCTTATTGGAGATTATTTGACTTATCATTTACTTTATCAATACGATGAAGATTTCAAGAAACTTTTTAAAATAAGAGCAGATTTTGATGTGGAAATGGAAAGAAATGATGAAAATATAAAGAAGATAGGCTCTTTTGTAGCTTATCAATGTGAAAAAGAAGGATTAAAACCTTTTGATAGATCTGCTATTGCTACTATAATAGAGTTAAGCAGTAGAATTTGTGAAAGTCAAAATAAATTGACAGCTCAGTTCAATGAGTTGGTAGAGATAATTTATGAAGCAGATGCTATAGCTGTAAAGGAAGATAAAAATATAGTTACAAGAAGAGAAGTGGAAAAGGCTATAGCTAAAAAAGTATACAGAAACAATACTTATGAAGAAAAGCTATTGGAATTTATTGAAGATGGTACTATACTTATAGATACTGAAGGGTGGAAAGTTGGAGAGATAAATGGCTTGGCTGTGATTGATGTTGGTCAATATTCTTTTGGCAGGCCCAACAAGATAACTGTAAATACTTTTTTAGGCAAGGAAGGTATTGTAAATATAGAACGAGAAGTAGAGCAAAGTGGGAATATATATGACAAGGGAGTATTAATTTTAAGTGGCTATTTAGGAGAAAGATATGCTAAAAAAGTTCAACTAGCTGTAACGGCAAGTATTACATTTGAACAATCTTATGATGGTGTAGATGGAGATAGTGCTTCTAGTACAGAACTATATGCTCTTCTTTCAAGTTTAGGGGATGTACCTATAAATCAAGCTATTGCAGTGACAGGTTCTGTAAATCAAAAGGGAGTTATTCAACCTATTGGAGGAGTCAATGAAAAAATAGAAGGATACTATAAGGTTTGTAAATTAAAAGGATTTACTGGAGAAGAAGGCGTTATAATTCCAGAAAAGAATATAGAAAATTTGATGTTGAGTGATGAAGTGATAAATGCAGTTGAAGAAGGAATATTTAAAATCTATGCTGTCAAGACTATTGATGAAGGAATAGAAATATTGACAGGCATAAAAGCGGGAGAAATGGATGAAGACGGAAATTATGAGGAGGAAACTGTAAACGGATTAGTTCAAAACAAATTAGAATATTATTCTGATTTAAGCAAGGACTATGAATGATTAGGAGGGTTAGAATGATCATACTGAAAAATAAAGATAAATATGAGGAGGCACATTTTGAAATAGTGAATATAGTGGATGCCTTAAAGGAGTATGATGTTCGGCCAAAATATTTTTCGCTAGATAATGAAATGATTATAAAACAGTTTATAAATTCCCTGCCTGAAAAGTGTTTAGCTTATTTGGGTTCAGGGGATTTTCACTATTTGACATATTTCCTCATAAAAAGACTAAATATAAGACCTTTTGTGATTTTATTTGACAATCATTTTGATATGAACAAGTCTCCGCAGGGTTTTATTACATGTGGTTCTTGGGCAAGACAGTGTATAGATGAAAATTTGATTTCAGGTAT
>JAKPAR010000013.1 GCA_029779375.1 Bacillota bacterium
AGGAGATTAAAAAAACTTTATTGAAAGAAGCTGTAGAAATAGATAGTCTCATTGAAAATTCAACAAAGATACTTTCAAAGCTTACAAATTATACAGCTTTGGCTATAGCTCCTCAATTTGAAAGGAGTACACTTAAACATATTCAACTTATACCTATAGATGAATATGAAATATTGGTAGTCATTGTAAGTGATTCAGGAATAGTTAAGAATACTATTTTTAGGATAGATAATCAAATACCAGATGATCAATTAAATATCATTTCAAATTTTTTAAATGGGAAGCTTAAGGGTTTAACTATTGAAGAAATTGGCAATGAAATAGATACAGTAGTATTTAAAGAAATGTATGAGTATAAAAATATTATAGAAAGCATTATACCTGTTATCAATCAATCACTGGAAGAAGTAGAAAATGTAGAAGTTTTTGCTGATGGTGTTACGAATATATTCAATTTTCCTGAATATAGTGATGTCACAAAAGCTAAGGCATTTTTAAGTTTTATTGAGGACAAAAATTTAGTAGTAGATATAATGTTAAAAAATACACTAGATGATTTTGAAATAACTATAGGAGGCGAAAATTCCATAGATGAAATAAAGGATTGCAGTCTCATAACGGCTACTTATAAGTTAGATGGGAATACTATAGGTAAAATAGGTGTTATAGGGCCTACTAGGATGGATTATTTCAAAGTTATAAATGCAGTAAATTTATTGGCAATGAACTTAAATGAAATAATGAGCAAATTTTTCTCAAAATAATGGGGTGTAAGGATTCTTACACTCTATTAAAGTGAGATTGATGCTATGTTTTATTATTTAGCACTAAAAACAGATATAAGAGGTGATTTAATGGAGAACAAGGAAGATAGGATTTCTGAGGAGCTTCATAATGAAAAAATAGAAAATGTAGAAAACACAGAAGAAACAAAGGAAGATGTAGCTGAATTAGAAAAACTTAAAAGAGAGTTGGAAAGTAAGACAAAAGAAATTGAGGAGCTAAACAATAGGTTTCTAAGATTGCAAGCAGATTTTGTTAATTTCAAAACTAGAGTTGAGAAAGAAAAAGAAAGCATATATAGTTATGCATCAGAAGATATTTTAAATTCTATGTTGCCAATATTAGATAATTTTGAAAGAGCACTTAGTAGTTCAACAGATGTTGAAGATGGATTTTATAAAGGAATGGAAATGATATATAATCAATTAATAAAAGTACTTAGTGAAAATGGTTTAGAAGAAATAGAAGCACTGCATGAAAAATTCGATCCAAATTATCATCATGCTGTATTTCAAGAAGAATCAGATGAATATGAAGAGGGAACAATTATAGAAGTTTTTCAAAAAGGATATAAGCTAAAAGATAAAGTTATCAGACCTAGTATGGTAAAGGTTGCAAAATAAAGTAAATATGTATACAAGGAGGAATTTATATGGGAAAAATAATAGGAATTGACTTAGGAACTACAAATTCTTGTGTTGCCGTAATGGAAGGTGGAGAACCTGTAGTTATACCTAATGCTGAAGGAAATAGAACTACGCCTTCTGTAGTAGCTTTCACCAAAGATGGAGAAAGATTAGTAGGGGAAACTGCTAAAAGGCAAGCTATAACTAATCCAGAGAGAACTATAGCTTCTATTAAGAGACAAATGGGTACTGATTACACAATAACTATTGATGGGAAAAAATATACGCCTCAAGATATTTCAGCTATGATTTTACAAAAAATGAAAATGGATGCAGAAAATTATTTGGGAGAAAAGGTAACAGATGCTGTAATCACGGTGCCAGCATATTTTACGGATAGTCAAAGACAAGCAACAAAGGATGCAGGAAAGATTGCAGGGCTAAATGTTAGAAGAATTATAAATGAGCCTACAGCAGCATCTCTTGCATATGGTATGGATAAAGAAGGAGAACATCATAAAATAATGGTTTTTGACTTGGGTGGAGGAACTTTTGACGTATCTATTCTTGAACTTGGAGATGGAGTGTTCGAAGTAATAGCTACTAGAGGAAACAACCATTTAGGTGGAGATGATTTTGATCAAGAACTTATTGATTATATGGCTGAAGAATTTAAAAAAGAAAATGGCATAGATTTAAGACAAGACAAAATGGCACTTCAAAGATTGAAAGAAGCAGCAGAAAAGGCTAAAAAAGAGTTGTCAAGTACTATGACTACAAATGTGAATTTGCCATTTATTACAGCTACTCAATCAGGTCCATTGCATTTAAATATGGATATTTCAAGAGCTAAATTTGAAGAATTGACAGCTCACTTAGTAGAAAAATCTCTTGAGCCAGTTAGAATGGCATTGAAAGATGCGGGATTATCTCCATCAGATATAGATAGAGTTATATTGGTTGGTGGTTCAACTAGAATTCCAGCGGTTCAAGAAGCAGTTAAAAGACTTATAGGAAAAGAACCTCACAAGGGAGTAAATCCAGATGAATGTGTTGCTATAGGAGCAGCTATTCAAGGTGGAGTATTGAGTGGAGAAGTAAAAGATTTGTTGCTATTAGATGTTACGCCACTATCTTTGGGAATTGAAACATTAGGTGGAGTTATGACAAGATTGATTGAGAGGAATACTACTATTCCAACGAAGAAGAGCCAAATATTTTCTACAGCTGCAGATGGTCAAACTGCTGTTGATATTCACGTTCTACAGGGTGAAAGACCAATGGCCAAAGATAATACAACTCTAGGTAGATTCCAATTAACAGGAATACCACCAGCTCCAAGAGGAGTTCCACAAATTGAAGTTACTTTTGATATTGATGCCAATGGAATAGTTAATGTGTCAGCTAAGGATTTAGGAACTGGAAAAGAACAAAAAATAACAATTACAGCCTCTACCAATTTAACTGAAGAAGAAATTGAAAGAAAGGTAAAGGAAGCTGAAAAATTTGCTGAAGAAGATAAGAGAAAGCAAGAAGAAATTGAAGTTAGAAACAATGCAGATTCATTGGTATATCAAACAGAAAAGACATTAAATGAATTGGGAGATTCAATTTCAGATAGTGAAAAAGCTAAAGTAGAAGAAAGATTGAAAGAGTTGAAGAAGTCCCTTGAAGGTGACGATGTAAGTGATATTAAAAAGAAAACTGAAGAATTGACAAATGAATTTTATGCTATATCACAAAAGCTATATGAAAAAACTGCGCAACAACAGCAAGACACAAGTGGAAGTACAGAAAATGAAGGTGATGATGTAGTTGATGCAGATTCTGAAGTAGTAGATGACGATGATAAATAATTAAAAAAATCAAAGCTAAATGGTTTCATTTAGCTTTGATTTTTGGTAAAATATCTTTAGTATAGCATTGAAAGTTGGTGAAATAGTGGAAAAAAGGGATTATTATGAGGTTTTAAATGTATCAAGAGATGCAACAGAAGAAGAACTAAAGAAAGCATATAGAACTTTAGCAAAAAAATATCATCCAGATTTGAATCCAGGCGATGAAGAAGCAGAACAGAAGTTTAAAGAGTTAAATGAAGCTTATGAAGTATTAAGTGATCCTGAAAAAAGGGCGAAATATGACAGATTTGGCCATGCTGGTGTAGAAGGACAAACTGGTGGATTTACGGGTTTTTCTGATATATTTGATGATATATTTGATATTTTTGGAGGAGGTTTTTCGTCACAAGCTAGGAGAACTGGTCCAAGAAAAGGGGCAGATATCAGACATAATCTAAACTTAAGCTTTGAAGAGGCAGTGTTTGGAGTAGAAAAAGAAATACAGATAAGAAAAGTTGATGAATGTAGTGTGTGTTCTGGTTCTGGAGTTGAACCTGGTAGTAGCAAAACTATTTGTCCTAAATGTGGTGGTACAGGAGAAGTAAGGTATGCACAGAATACAGCTTTTGGACAATTTGTAAGAGTGGCTACTTGTGATGAATGTGGTGGTACTGGTGAAATAATTAAAGACAAATGTACAACTTGTGGTGGAACGGGCAAAGTGAAAAATACAAAAAAAATTAAAGTAAAAGTTCCAGCTGGAGTAAATACAGGTTCCATAATATCTATTAGAGGTGAAGGAGATGCAGGAGAAAGAGGAGGTTCTGCGGGAGATTTATATATTTATATAAATGTTAGAGAACATGATATATTTAAACGAGAAGGAAATGATATATATTGTGATATTCCTATTTCTTTTGTTCAGGCAGCTTTAGGAGCTGAAATAGAAGTTCCTACATTGGAAGGACCTATTAAATATGATATTCCAGAAGGAACTCAAACTGGCACAGTATTTAAGCTAAAAAACAAAGGTGTACAGAATGTCAGAGGATATGGTAAAGGAGATTTTTATTTTAAAGTAGAAGTAGAAGTACCAAGGAAACTTACAGAAAGGCAAAAACAAATTTTGATGGAATTTGCCAAAGAAAGTGGAGATAGTTATAAAGGGGGCAAAAAAGGTTTCTTTGACAAAATGAAGGATGCCTTCAATTAAAAAACGATCACCTATAAAAAGGTGATTGTTTTTTAAAAACCTTTTTTAAAAATGCAAAATAGGGTATAATAGTGTGGAATTTACTTAATCTTAAAAGGATGTGAAGACATATGAAATGGATAGAAGTACAGATTAAGACAACTACTGAAGCGGAAGAAGCTGTTGCCAACATTTTGTATGAATTAGGAGTTGGAGGGCTAGCTATTGAAGATCCGAATGATATATTAGCTTTTGCTAAAAATGAAGATGATTGGGATTATATTGATCCAAGTCTTCTAAAACAAGATTTTGAAGGAGTAATCATAAAAGGATATTTCCCAGAAAGTGAAGATCTAATAGATAAAATAGAACTCATAAAACAAAATGTTGAAAAGATTCCTCAATATAATTTAGATAAGGGATTAGGAGAAGTAACTACAACAGAAGTTTATGAAAAGGATTGGGCAGAATCTTGGAAAAAATATTATAAACCAAAAAAAATAGGAGAAAAAATAGTTGTTAAACCTACTTGGGAAGAGTATGAAGAAAAGTCGGGAGAAATAATAGTTGAATTAGATCCAGGAATGGCTTTTGGTACAGGAACTCATGAAACTACTACCATGTGTATTAGAGCGTTGGAAAAATATACAAAACCTAATTCTACTATATTTGATATTGGTTGTGGTAGTGGTATATTGAGTATTGCAGCAGCAAAATTGGGTGGAAAAAGAGTTGTTGGAGTAGATTTGGATGAATTACCTGTCAAAGTTTCAAAAGAAAATGTAAAATTAAACAAAGTTTCTGATGTGGTTGAAATAAGAAGAGGAAACTTATTAGATGTGGTAGATGAAAAAGCCGATATAATAGTATCGAATATTATTGCGGAAGTAATTGTTACCTTGTCCTCTGATATAGTTCCATATTTAAAAGGAGATAGTATATTTATATCTTCTGGTATAATAATAGAAAAAGTAGACATGGTAGTGAATGCTCTTTTAAAAGAAGGATTTAAAGTTTTGGAAATATCTAAAATGAACGGATGGGCTTGCATAGTATCAAAACTTGAAAAGGATGAATAATATGAATAGATTCTTTGTAGAAGAAAATCAAGTAAAAAAAAATCTCATAACAATCATAGGGGAAGATGTAAAGCATATAAGAGATGTTCTTAGATTAAAGGTAGGAGATAGCATAGAAATAGTATCTAAAGGCATATTGTATTTATGCCAAATACATAGTATAGAAAGCAATATTATATTTGCAAATATAGAAGAAAAATTCAAAAGCAAAAATGAACCTCCAATTCATATAGTTCTCTATCAAGGACTTCCTAAGAGTAGCAAAATGGATTTTATAGTCCAAAAAGCTACTGAATTGGGAGCTATGGAGATATATCCTTTGATTACTAATAGAACTGTTGTGAAAATAAACGACATAAAAAAGGAAAATAAAAAGGTGGAACGATGGAGTAAGATAGCTTTAGAATCAGCTAAACAGAGTAAAAGAGATTGCATACCTATAGTTAAAAATATTATTTCATTTAGTGATATGTTGTCTCTCTTAAAAGATGAAAAAAACATACTTGTTCCCTATGAGGATGAAGAAACTGTTCATTTAAAAGATGTTATGAAAAATATTGAGGGAGAAAAAATTCATATTATTATTGGCCCAGAAGGTGGATTTGAAGAAAAAGAAATTGAGGAACTTAGAAGTATTGGTAGCAATATAGTTTCTTTAGGACCTAGAATACTTAGAACAGAGACTGCAGGGTTAGTGACTATGTCAATATTATTATATGAATTAGGAGATATTTAGGAGTGGTTAAATGAAAAAAGTTGCTTTTCACACACTAGGATGTAAAGTAAACCAATATGAAACAGAAGCAATGGAAGAATTGTTTGAAAAATTTGGATATAATATAGTAAATGAAAATGAATATGCAGATGTATATGTTATAAATACGTGTACTGTAACCAATTTAGGAGATAGAAAATCCAGACAATTTATTAGAAGGGCAAAGAAACTTAATCATGATTCTATTATAGCGGTGGTAGGGTGCTATGCTCAAGTAGCCCCAAAAGAGATAGAGAAAATGAGTGATGTAGATGTCATAATTGGTACAAGTGATAAAAGAAAAATTGTGGAGCTATGTGAAAAGGCAAAAGAAGAAAAAAAACAGATAAATATGGTTAAAGATTTTAGAGAACTTAAAGATTTCGAAGAATTGGAGATTGAAGAAGTTAAATCAAGGACTAGGGCCTATATAAAGATACAAGACGGCTGTAATCAATATTGTTCATATTGTATTATACCTTATGCTAGAGGTCCTATTAGAAGTAGACCACTTGAAAACATAATAGATGAAACGGTAAGACTTTCTCAAGCTGGGTTTAAAGAAGTTGTCCTTACAGGTATTCATGTAGCCAGTTATGGAAAAGATCTAGGAGACATCAGTTTACTAGATGTTATAAAAGAAGTTAATAACATTGAAGGTATTGAAAGAATAAGACTTAGTTCTATTGAACCAACACTTATAGATAGAGAGTTTATGGAAAGTATAAGCAATATGCCCAAAGTTTGTGATCATTTTCATTTATCCCTACAAAGTGGTTCAGATACTATTCTAAAGAGGATGAATAGAAAATATACGACATGCGAATATAGAAATATTGTAAAGCTCATAAGGGAGTATATGCCTTATGCTGGAATCACTACTGATGTAATAGTAGGATTTCCTGGAGAAGGAGAAAAAGAATTTGAAGAGACTTATGATTTTGTAAAGGAAATAAATTTTTCTAGAATTCATGTGTTCAAATATTCTCCTAGAAAAGGGACCCCTGCTAGCAAATATATAAATCAAGTAGATGGCAATATAAAAAATGAGAGAAGTGAAAAATTGATCAATTTGGGAGAAGAACTTTCTAATAAATTCAATAAAAACTTATTAGGTAAAAAACTCAAAGTATTGTTCGAAGAAGAATCAAAAGATCCAAGGTTCATAGAAGGCTATACTACAAATTATGTAAGGGTTAAGGCACCTTTTAAGGATGAATATAAGGGAGAAATACTATCTGTAAAAATAATTAGTCTAGATGATGAAAATTTAATTGGAGAAATAGAGGAATTTTAATTTTTACGTAGAATATAATAATTAGAATGGTATTAGGAGGTGAATGGGATGAGTGATTGCATATTTTGTAAAATTGCACATGGAGAAATACCGGCAGATAAGATTTATGAAGATGATAAAGTTATAGTTTTTAATGACATAAACCCACAATCTCCTGTCCACTTTTTAGTTATTCCTAAAGAGCATATTTCTTCTATAAAAGAAATTGATGAAAACAATGTATCTATTATTAGTCATATTGTATTGATTATAAAGAAAATAGCTAAGGAAAAAGGACTAGATGAAAAAGGATACAGGATTATAAATAATTGTGGTGAATATGGAGGACAAACAGTAGAACATCTTCATTTTCACGTATTAGGTGGAAGACAATTGTTATGGCCACCAGGTTAAAATCTAGTTGCATAAATTCCACATATAATGTATAATAATCTAGTGCCGAATTCCGCTTACTGCATATAGTGTAGTAGGTACTCTTGCAGTGGATGAGGGGAGGGAGAAATAGATGGCAGAAATTAGGGTCGGAGAAAACGAATCACTAGACAATGCACTAAAAAGATTTAAAAGACAATGTGCTCGTTCAGGTGTTATGGCTGAAGTTAGAAAAAGAGAACACTATGAAAAGCCTAGTGTGAAACGTAAGAAAAAATCTGAAGCAGCTAGAAGAAAAAATAAAGGCAGATACTAAGAAGGTGGAAGTATGTCTCTAAAAGATAAGCTTATGGAAGATATGAAATCTTCAATGAAAAATAAAGACACCTTGAGGAAAAATACTATCACGATGGTGCGAGCAAATATCAAACAAAGAGAAGTTGATGAAAGAGTTGAACTAACTGATGAAGATATTATAGATATTATAGCCAAACAAGTAAAAGAAAAAAGAGATGTTATACAGGATTTTGAAAAAGGTGGACGAGAGGATTTAGTTGAACAGACAAAAAAAGAAATTGAAATTTTACTTGAATATTTGCCTAAACAATTGACAGAAGAAGAAGTTGAAGAAATAGTCAAGGATACAATAAAAGAAGTAGGTGCTAAATCCATAAAAGATATTGGACTTATTATGAAATCAGTCATGCCTAAAATCAAAGGTAGAGCTGATGGCAGCATGGTGAATAGTATTGCAAGAAAATACTTGGAATAAACCTAGGTTTAATTACCTAGGTTTTTTATTTATTGTATTTTTAATGATTAGATAATATAATAGGATTAATGGGGGTGATGATATGAAGTGTAGGAATGTGGGTAAAATTTTATTGACAGTATTTATGATCTTGATTTTTATTAGTTCACTATCCTATTGTGAAGGGAATGCAGAGTCTACGCAAGCAGAAATAAAAATAGTTAAAATACTCACTAATCCTTATGTTAGTACAATTTTATTGACTCTTGGTTTTATTGGCATGCTGATAGAAATATTTACTCCTGGATTTGGCATTGGTGGTACCATAAGTATTATTTCATTTGGACTATTTTTCGGTGGCAATATGATGGCAGGAAATACAGAGTGGACTTCTATAATTTTATTTGTTGCAGGTATGATACTTTTAATAGTCGAAGGAATGATTCCAGGGTTTGGATTGCCTGGCATAAGCGGTATAATTCTTGTGGTCATAGGATTGGTATTAGCTATGAATTCTCTTCAAAATGCTTTGATGGCTGTAAGCATCTCTATCATTATCACGGCTATTATCACTGTCATACTGATAAAATATGGTCATAAGAAGCCTTATTTTGAAAAAATAGTGCTTTCTACAGCTCAGAAAAATGAAGAAGGCTATACAAGTGCAAATCCTAAAATTGAATATTTAGGCAAGGAAGGTATAGCTATAACAGAATTGAGACCAAGTGGAATAATAGAGGTAGAAGGAAAAAGAATGGATGCATTATCAGAGGGAAACTATATAAGTAAAGGTTCAAAGATAAAAATAGGAAAAGTGGAAGGCTCAAAAATTATTGTGAGGAGGTTAGAAAATGACAGGTAGTTTAGGATTTACTATAGGAATTACAATTCTTATTGTTTTACTGGTAATATTGTTTTTTACTTTTGTTCCTGTAGGATTGTGGATAACGGCTTTCTTTTCAGGTGTAAAGGTAAGTATTTCAAATTTGATAGGTAT
>JAKPAR010000017.1 GCA_029779375.1 Bacillota bacterium
ATACCTAATAGCCTCTTTTATTGTCACGCCCAAAACCCCTCCTGCAATTGCTTGGGGACTAAAAGCTCCTACAAAAATTGATCTAAATGCGGGTATTATTTGTCTATAATTTATTATTATTATTATTAAACTACCTACAATATATAATACTGCCATAAATGGTACTACCAATTCAGTAAAAGAAGCTATTCTAGTTATCCCTCCAATTAAAATCATTCCAGCTACAATTGCTGTAAATATTCCTATCCATATTTTATTTATTCCAAAAGCTCTATTAGCAGCTGCAGCTATGGAATTTGACTGAACCATATTCCCTACAAATCCTAGAGCAATTATGATTGCTATAGAGAAAAACACCGCCAATCCTTTACTCTTTGCTCCTTTACTTATATAATAAGCTGGCCCTCCTGTTATTTCACCATCAATTTTTTCCTTATAAATTTGAGCCAGCACAGCCTCAGCAAAAATTGTTGACATACCAAAAAAAGCACTTATCCACATCCAAAATATGGCTCCTGGCCCTCCTGAAGCTATGGCTGTAGCTACACCTGCCAAGTTTCCTGTCCCAACTTGGGCAGCTATAGCTGTGGCTAGAGCCTGAAAAGACGTCATACCATCTTTATCTGCTTTTTCACCTTTTTTAAAAATCCCACCAAATACTTGCTTCATACCTCTGTTTATTTGTCTTATTTGAGGAAATCTAAGTTTTATGGAAAAATATATTCCTGTTCCAACAAGTAAAAAAATAAGTATATATCCCCATAAATAGTCATTAATTGTTTTTATAATGCTTTCAAAAGTCATTTTTTCTCTCCTTCCTTATATACTTATTTTTAGTATTTTCATTAATTCAAAAAATATATTGGACAAAAAATAACAAATCTCAAGTAAACTTGAGATTTGTTATTTTTTAAATTTCTAATTTTTAATTTTTTCATAATTAGATAAAGAATCTTTTACTTTTGAACCTAAAGCAAATAAGGCAATGACGTTTGGAATAACCATAAGTCCATTAAATGTATCTGCCATATCCCATACAAGTTGTACTTCTAATACTGAACCTAATACTAAAAATATAAGAACCAAAAATCTATAATATTTTATTCCGCCTTTCCCAAATAAAAACTTCACATTTGCCTCTCCAAAAAAGTACCATCCAATAATAGTAGAAAAGGCAAAGAAAAATAAACTTATAGCTATAAATGGATTTCCATATTTCCCGAATCCTGCTGTAAAAGCCATTTGAGTAAGTTCTGGACCTGTAGCTCCAGAAGTATAAACTCCCGTAGTCATTATCACAAGAGCCGTCATTGTACAAATGACTATAGTATCTATGAAAACACCAACTATTGCAACAAGGCCTTGTTCTGCTGGATGATTTACCTTTGCTACTGCATGAGCATGAGGTGTAGAACCCATTCCAGCTTCATTTGAAAATAGTCCTCTCGAAACTCCAAATCTTACGGCTTGCTTCATTGAAACACCAAAGACTCCTCCCGCAACTGCTTTAGGGCTAACAGCCCCTTTAAATATCATTCCAAAAGCTGGTCCAATATTTTTATAATTCATTAAAACAATTATTATGCTTCCAACTATATACAATAAAGCCATAAATG
>JAKPAR010000164.1 GCA_029779375.1 Bacillota bacterium
ACCGCCATTGCCACCTTCATATTTGGCCACAAGACTCTTTATACTACTAATACTTCCTGATTTTATGTAATCTGTCAAAAGCAATCTATCAGATTGGCTGAAACTATACAAAATATCCAACTCTCTTTTTACATCATCAATGGTATATCCATATTTTTTTAAACTTTCCTTTTGACCATCAGTAACAATGCTTTTCAAATCCCTCTTTAAATCATCGATACCTTGATCTCCATCTCTTAAATACTCTCTTAAAAGAGTACCTGCCTCTTTCCTTGTTTCTTCATCCATACTAGCAAGTTTTTCCAAAAATAAATCTAGTGCTTCTTCATCAACGGATGAAGCTTGTACAATATTTATCGGCAACAAAGCTGTAAAGATTAAACTAAATACAAGAACAAAAATCAAAGCATTCTTTTCCATATGTACCCCTCCTTTAAACAATCAAATTCTTTATTTTGAGTTTTTGAAAACCTGCAAAAAAAAGCGTCCAAGTGACGAAGATTTTTCTTCATATTTTAAAGGTTCATCTACAGGAATATTTCTATTTTCTAGCACTGCTTTTCCATTTAATTTAGTGATTCTTCTAAATTCATCCTCATCTACTATTTGTCTTAAAATATCTAGACTCCTCTTTATCTTTGGAGATCTAGTCCTTGGAGAATGGGCATCTGTTCCTACAAAATGAACCATATTGTGGCTCAAAAGTATTTTTGCTGTTTCCAGAGCCTTTTCTCCATATCTTCCTTCAAGACTAGGCAAATTTATCTGAGTCAATGCACCACTCATTATAAATTTATAGAGAATATTGGGATTTTCCTGAACTTTTATATTCCTTTCAGGATGAGCTATTATAGGCGTATATCCTTTTAAACACAATTCATATATGACATTCTCCATACTTGTTGGTATATCAAACATAGCAGTTTCTATCAAAGCATACCTTGTCCCATTCAATGTAGAAACCTTTTCTTCCCTTAAATATTTCAATATATCTGGAGATATAAAAATTTCATTTCCCAAATACAATTCTAAATCTATTTTTTCCTTTTCCAAATTTCTCTTTAACTCTTCCAATACAAGTTTATTTTCGTCTTTTGTAGTCGAATCGCTTTCCTCAATAAAATGGGGAGTAGCTATGACTTTATCTATTCCATTTTCCACATACTGTCTTGCCATACTTATAGATTCTTCCATATCTTTTGAGCCATCATCAACTCCAGGCAAGATATGACTATGCAGATCAATCATTATTTTCACCTTCTGCATAATAATCATAATTGTAATAGCTATAATAATGATATTTATAATATCCTCCACTCTTTACAGGAACTTTATTTAAAACCACCCCAAGTATATTGGCATTTACCTTGTCAAGCAATGCCTTAGCTCCTTTTGTAGCCTCAATATTAGCTTGACCCACTGCACACACAAGTATAGTCCCATCAGCTATAGTAGAAAGAATAGCTGCATCTGTGAGCATCCCTACAGGAGGTGAATCCAGTATTATATAATCATGCTCATTCTTCATATCTTCAATAAAATTTTTCATCTTGTTTGAGCCCAATAGTTCAGCTGGATTTGGAGGAATAGGACCAGCAGTAAGTACATAAAGTCCCCTTGCCAAATCAGTTTCATGAACTACATCTTTGCACTTTACATCTTCCACTAAAATATTTGTCAATCCTTGTCCATTGTGAAGTTTAAAAAAAGTATGTACTTTGGGTTTTCTCAAATCACAATCTATAAGCAATACTTTTTTTTCTGACTGTGCCATAGTCACTGCTGTATTTACAGATATAGTACTTTTCCCTTCACCAGGTCCTGGAGAAGTAATAACTATAGTTTTAACAGTCTTGTCTATACTTGAAAATTGGATATTGGTTCTCAAAGTTCTAAAAGCCTCTGCTATAGGAGACTTGGGATTTTCATAAGTTATGATATCTTTATATTTCATCTTCTCACCTCAAAAAATTAATCTTCAAGCTTTGGTATAGTACCTATAACAGGCAATCCTAAATACCTTTCTATATCTTCTGGAGTCTTTATAGTATTGTCTAAGTATTCAAGTAAGAATACTAGAAAAATACTAATCATAAGTCCCAATACTCCAGCAATAGCCATATTCATCTTTGGTCTTGGTTTTACAGGTATTTCTGGTACTCGAGCTTCATCTATAACCTGAATATTTTCAACCATCATTATATTTTTTACATGCTTCATAAAAACTTGAGCTGTTTCATTTGCAATAGCTGCAGCCAGTTTTGGGTCAGTATCTGTAACCTCAATTTTTATGATTTCAGTATCCTTAACTAAGTTTACACTGACCTTTTCTGCAAAATCTTTATAGCTTAAATCCAATCCCAAATTGTTTATAACTTCATCAGTCACAACTCTACTCTTGACTAATTCTCCATAAGTAGTCACCAATTTTTGATTTAGCAATACCTCATTGTAGTCCAATTTTTGATCATAATTTTGATACTCTTTAGGTTTCCCTACCATAAGTGTAGTGAAAGTCTGATACTGTGGTTCCAGTACAAAATAGCTCAAAACTCCACTTACAGCAATAGATATAGCTGTAATCAATACTATCGTCCAAATCCTCTTTCCAAGTATCAAAAAATACTCTCTCATACTTACTTCTTCCACTTTCATACCACCTCGCCATTTCCCTAATATGTTTTTTTTAAAATTTGCATTTTTATTCCCTCATTTCCTATTATACAACATTTTAGCATTCTGTACATATAAATCTTTTTTCCTATTTAATAAAATATATTTTTAATATATAATATAAATATATCAAATTCGTACTAAATTCGACACTTCATTTACATAAGGAGGGGCTTTAATTGTCGTTTTTTAAAACTTTAGGTAAATTATTTAAAAGAAAAAAAAGAAATGGATATTATGAAGCCAGCGATATACTGACAATAGGAGAAAAGCAGAGTCTGTACATAGGATTTTCTATAATTCTAATTCCCCTTTTCATTGCATTCATATTAGTAATTCTAAACTGATGCGACAGTGCGACAGTGGGGACGGTTCTCTCTGTCGCACTGTAAAAGACAAAGTTTCACCACATCTTAAAGATGACAATTACAATTTGACAATATACAGAAATACAATAGAATTAACTTTTAGTGAACCTCTTGAAAGCAAAGTAGAAACGCTATTTGCTAATGATTTAATCATCACAAGCGAAAGTACTAGAAAACCTCTTTCACCATCTGAATATGAAACTAAGTTAAAAATAGGTAATCCTGATACTATAGTCATCACAATAAAAACAAGAGGAACAGATTCTTATTCTATAATGTTGACAGGTGAGCCAAAATATATAATGGACAAAAGCGGAAATATCATAGAATCTAGTGGGCAAGTATTTTACACAAATACAATAACTAATTACTAATATAAAAATCCCCTCAATTTAGGGGATTTTTACTAGTATTGCACATTTTTCATCAATTAAATTTATTCCCTAGTATTCGTCCACAAATCAACTCATAACTTTTATAGGCCAATAGTCCTATATTCGATAAGTTTCTTAAAAATCCTTCAAAAAACCAAAATTTTTGCGACAGTGAGACTCAGTCTTACTGTCGCATTGCTATCAAAATCACAGAGGTCAAAATAAGTACACATCCTACAAATAACTTCATACTGAATTGTTCCCCAAAAATTAATATACCTATTATTACAGATGTTATCGGTTCAAATGTACCCAAAATAGCCGTGTTTTGAGGGCCTATAATTCTTATGCCGACATTTAACAAATTTACAGCTCCTAAAGAAACAATTATAGATAAGATTGAAGTAAGTAACCATGCCATTGGGCTCATCTTTACAGTGAATTTTCCTGTAAAAACACTAAAAATAAACATAACAACTGAAGAAACTAGACATATATAAAATGTCAACTTGAGAGAATTCATAGATTTAAGCCCACTTTTGTCAAGATACATCACATAAAAAGAATAGGTAAGTCCTGAAGAAAGTGCCAGCCCTATTCCCATAGGACTCATATCAGAACCTCCTCCATATAAAAGCAAAATCCCCATAGTACACAAAACAACACACAATATTTTAATAGGGTCCATTTTCTCATGGAAAAATATGATACTCTCCAATATTACAAACACAGGATACATAAAATGTATTGTAGTTGCCACCCCAGTTGAAATATAATTATAAGACAAAAAAAGTAGTACAGCAGTACCTGCAGAGCCTATACTGCCAACTAAAAGCAATTTTCTCAATTCTTCCTTACTAAGCTTAATGGATATATCATTAGTTCTAAGAATTAAATATAAAA
This sequence comes from Bacillota bacterium, assembly GCA_029779375.1. Classification (GTDB taxonomy): domain Bacteria; phylum Bacillota; class Clostridia; order Tissierellales; family Sporanaerobacteraceae; genus Sporanaerobacter. The sequence continues at coordinate 4,319 of JAKPAR010000164.1, forward strand.
TTGGAACTGAAATGAAAAATCTCCAAAAAACTAAATTTGGTGGATTTCCTCCATTGGCATAGATATTTTTTGCAAGTAGTGGCATACAACCAAAAATAATTCCTGCAAATATTACTGCCAAAAATCCTTTGCGTCTATCTTCCATAGTCTACCTCATCTCCATCTTGCGACAGCGGGTGCGACAGCGGGGACGGTTCTCGCTGTCGCAAACCAGCCGGAAATAAAGTTTCCGGCTGGTTTCATTTTACTCTTTTTTAAATTTTTTATATGATATTACTCCTCCCAAAAATCCAAAAATATGAGCCCACCATGCCACTCCACCTACAGTTCCAGAAATACCTGACATGATTCCCGAACGAACTTGAGTCATAAACCATATGAGTAAGAAAATTTGAGATGGCACTCGTATGAAAAATGGGAAAAATGGAATCAATGTTATTATTCTAGAATGAGGAACCATTATGAAATAAGCTCCCATGACTCCTGCAATAGCTCCAGAAGCTCCTACTGTTGGCAAATCTGACATAGGATTGAAAACAAAATGAGCAAAACCAGCTATAAGACCCGTCAATATATAAAAAATAACAAAACGAAAAGCACCCATGTAGTCTTCCACATTGTCTCCAAATAGCCACAATGACCACATATTGCTCAGTATATGAAGTATATTCCCATGCATAAACATGCTTGTAAATAGTGGAATATAAGATTCAATATGATTCATTCCCTTAAGAAATCGTGATGGTATAAAAGCATATTTGTATATCATACTTAAAGATTCATCATAAGGCATTGTCACCTGATTTATAAACACTATTACATTCACAGCTATAATAAACAATGTAGCCACGGGAACCTTTTTACTCTGCACAGTATCCCTAAGTGGAATCATACTATCCCTGCTTTCTTATCTTTTTTACTTGCTCATCTCTCTTGATTTATCTGCACATCTCTTCATTGCTGCCAAAACAGCATGCCTAAAACCTTTTTCCTCCAATGTAGCCACTGCCTCTATAGTAGTTCCTCCAGGAGAACATACATTGTCCTTAAGCTCTCCAGGATGTAAACCTGTTTCTAAAACCATCTTTGCAGAACCAAGAACTGCTTGAGCTGCAAATTTATAAGCCATATCCCTTGGCATCCCTTCCAATACCGCTCCATCTGCCAAAGCTTCTATAAACATATAAACATATGCTGGAGATGAACCACTTACAGCTGTAACTGCATCCATTAAATTTCTACTTACAACCTCTGCCTTCCCAAAACTCTCAAAAATACTTATTATCTCTTCTAGTTCTTCCTTTGTAACTTCCTTGCTAGGACTTATTGCAGACATTCCTTCTCCTACCATGGCTGGAGTATTTGGCATAACCTTCACTACCTTTACTTTTCTTCCAAAAGCAGCTTGAGTATCTTCAATATCCTTTCCAGCAGCTATAACCACTATTATAGCTGCTTCTTTTATATCATTTTTGATTTGTTCAATAACCATTGGATATATATGAGGCTTTATCGACAAAACTATTATATCGCATTTTTTTGCTACTTTTAAATTATCCGTAGTAATATTTACCCCATAAGTTTCTTTTACCTTATCTAACTGCTTTTCATTGAGATCTGCAACTATAATATTTTCTGGAGATATTAGATTTGAACTTGTTATCCCGCCAATCATAGCACTTCCCATATTTCCTGAACCTATGAATCCAATTGTCTTATTCATGTCATACTTCCTCCCATTGTTTTTTATGCCATCTTAATTTTAACACAAAAATTAAAAATATACTACAAAACCAGCCAGAGAAAGTGACACATAAAAAAACCCCTTGGAAAATCCAAAAGAGTTCTTAGAAAATGCATTTATAAATTTCAGTATGAAGTTCATCTATCTGTCCATTTAGTCTTTCCAGCAATTCCAGTACTTTGTCATCCATATTCATCCGCCCCCTGATCTTTCAGTTAAATAAATTATATCATTCTTTTATAAATTTATACAGTAAAAAAATTTGATGCGCTGAGAACCGTCCCCAGCGCATCATTTATACTCAACCAATTCTCCATCCAATATAGAAGCAGTATGATCTGCTATTCTTTTAGCTTGATCTAAATTGTGAGTCACTATAACTATGGTATAGTCTTTAGAAAATTTCAAAAGCATTTCCTCTATCTTTTCAGTATTTTTAGCATCCAAGGCAGAACAAGGCTCATCCAACAAAAGCACTTCAGGGCCTACAGTTAAAGCTCTTGCTATGCAAAGTCTTTGCTGCTGTCCTCCAGAAAGTTTAGTAGCTTTCATATTCAAATCATTCTTTACCTCTTCAAACAGCCCTGCCTTTTGAAGCGTATTTTCCACTATACTATTTAATTCTTTTTTATCCTTTATTCCATAGTATATAGGAGCATAAGTCAAATTTTTATATATTGAAAATGGAAATGGGGTTGGCTTTTGAAACACCATACCTATCATTCTTCTTATATCATCCTTTTTATAAGAACGTATATCCTTATCCTTAAACAATATATCTCCTTCAAAGCTTCCACCATTTTCTTCTATCATAAGGTTTAGAGTTGAAAGCAAAGTTGACTTCCCACAACCAGATGGACCTATTATAGCTGTTATCTTATTCTTCTCTATATTCATAGACAAATTCTTAAGCACTTTCTTATCACCATAGCTAACAGATAAATCCTTTATTTTTATTATATCCATCTACCTAT
>JAKPAR010000034.1 GCA_029779375.1 Bacillota bacterium
ACACATGAAGCTTTTAGAGTTCTTTGCCCTTCTACTTCAACCAAACAAAGCCTACAGGCTCCTACTTCATTTATTCCTTCCAAAAAACATAGTGTAGGTATATTTATACCTGCTTCTCTACAAGCTTTAAGAACTGTATAATTCTCTGGCACTTGTAGATCTTTCCCATCTATATTTACATTAACCATCTTCACTTTTCCCACCTCCGCTCTTATCTTTTTTCTATAGCTCCAAATGGACATTTTTCTATACATGTTCCACATTTGATACATTTTTCTGGATCAATCACATGAGCTTCTCTAACTTCCCCTGTTATAGCATCATTTGGGCAATTTCTCTTACATAATCCACAGCCTTTACATAGATCCTCTCTAATAACAAAAGTAACCAATCTTCTACAGTGACCTGAAGGACATCTCTTTTCATATACATGAGCTTCATATTCATCTCTAAAATATTTCAATGTAGACACAACTGGATTTGGTGCAGTCTGCCCCAAACCACAAAGAGCAGAATCCTTTATATTGTTTGCCAACTCCTCAAGCTTTTCAATATCTCCAGGTTCTCCTTTTCCTGAAGTGATTTTTTCAAGTATTTCTAGCATTCTTCTTGTCCCAATTCTACAAGCTGTACACTTTCCACAAGATTCATCCACAGTGAAATCTAAGAAAAATCTAGCTATATCTACCATGCAATTATCTTCATCCATAACTATCATTCCACCAGAACCCATTATAGACCCAAGTTTAGTTAATGATTCATAATCAACAGGTGTATCTAAATACTCTTTAGGAATACATCCTCCTGAAGGTCCTCCAGTCTGAACCGCCTTGAAATCTTTTCCCTTTGGTATTCCTCCACCTATTCCATATATTATATCTCTCAAAGTAGTTCCCATGGGGATTTCTACCAATCCAGTATTTTCTATTTTCCCTCCCAATGCAAATACTTTAGTTCCTGGAGATTTTTCCGTACCAATACTTCTAAACCAATCTACTCCTCTTTGAAAAATAACAGGAATATTTGCATAAGTCTCTACATTGTTAATCAAAGTTGGTTTCCCCCAAAGTCCTTCATTAGCTGGAAATGGTGGTTTATTTCTTGGCATACCTCTTTTACCTTCTATAGATTCTATAAGAGCAGTTTCTTCTCCACATACAAATGCTCCTGCTCCAAGTCGCAATTCTATATCAAAATTAAATCCAGAATTCAAAATATTTTCCCCAAGAAGTCCATATTCTCTTGCTTGATTTATAGCTATTTGAAGTCTCTTAACAGCTATAGGATATTCAGCTCTTATATAAATATATCCCTGATCCGAACCAACAGCATATCCTGCAATAGTCATAGCCTCCAATACTGAATGAGGATCACCTTCAAGAATGCTTCTATCCATAAATGCTCCAGGGTCACCTTCATCTGCATTACATACTACATATTTTTTATCCCCACTAGCTTTCTTTGTGAAATCCCACTTAAGTCCTGTTGGAAATCCAGCTCCCCCTCTTCCTCTAAGTCCTGAATCCTTAACCAATTGAATTACTTCATCCCTAGTCATTTCAGTTAAAGCTCTAGCTAAAGCTTGATATCCATCATAAGCAATATATTCCTCAATATTTTCTGGATCAATAATTCCACAGTTTCTTAATGCAACTCTAGTTTGTTTTTTGTAAAAATCAACTTCATTTACAGATTTTATAATGTTTTCTTCAACAGCTTCTTTAAACAACAATCTCTTTACAACTCTACCCTTTAACAAATGTTCATCTACTATTTCGTCTACATCACTAAGCTTGACATGACTATAAAAAACACCTTCTGGATAAACTACCACATTGGGTCCAGATTCACATAACCCAAAACAACCTGTCATAACAACTTTTACTTCGTTTTCTAGTCCTTTTTCTTTTATTCTATCTTCCATTTTTTCTTTTATCTTATCTGAATTCGAAGAGTGACAACCAGTTCCTCCACAGACTAGAACATGAGCTCTGTATAAATTCATACTGAAATCCCCCTTTACAAAATTATTGTCTCAGATATTATTCACTTTTATATGAACCTATAGTGTATTCATTGACAACGTTTCCATTTACTATATGCTGGGCTACTACTCTTCTAGCCTTTTCAGGAGTCATCTCTATATAAGTTACTTTTTCTTTTCCTGGTTCATATACTTCAACTATGGGTTCTAGCTTACATAAACCAATACAACCCGTCTGACTTACTACAACATTTTCCAATTTTCTTTTAGAAACCTCTTCCAAGAATGCAGTCAAAACGGGTCTTGCACCTGCTGAAATCCCACAAGTTGCCATACCTACAACTATTCTTATCCTTTCTTCGTCCGTTCTTAAATTCATCTTGGCTAGAGCCTCTTGTCTTATCTTATTTAATTCCTCGATACTTTTCACTTAATTCACCCCCAATTTATTTATACTTTTCAAGAATACCTTCTACAGCATCAGGAGTTAATCTTCCATAAACTTCATCATTTATAACCATGACAGGAGCCAGACCACAAGCTCCTAAACAACGAGTAGCTTGCAATGAAAACTTACCATCAGCTGTGGTTTCTCCAACTTGGATATTTAAAATTTCTTGAACCTTGTCCAATATTTCCTGAGAACCTTTTACATAACAAGCAGTACCTAGGCAAACTCCTATAGTATACTCACCTTTAGGTATCAGTGAAAATTTAGAGTAAAAAGTAGCTACTCCATATACTTCTGACAAGGGTACGCTCAATCCTTCAGAAATAATATTTTGAACTTCAAGTGGAAGATAGCCAAAAATATCTTGGGCTTTATGAAGAACTGGCATAAGTGCACCTTTCTTATTCTTGTTCTCTTCAATAAATAACTCTAATTCATGAATTTTTTCTTTGTTCTTTTCCCAGTCAAACTTTAACCCCATTTTCTAACCTCCTTCGTATTTGAATGAACTTCAAAATAGGCAGCACTTCAAAAAATTCAGTGTATATCTGCCTATTGCGAAAATTCTCAATTTTTCAATTATAAGTATTATATCGTTTCTTAATACTTTATGTCAACATAAAATCAAATTTAAAAAACAAAGTCTTTTAAAAAATTAAAATAATATCAGAAGATATAATATATAAATTAAAAGAAGTAAAATTCCAGATTTTCTATTTATTTCTCCTCTAAAAAATCCAACAAGAACAAATATTGTCATTATGGACAAAGAGTAAGGAATATCCAAAAAAAGTGTCTGAGATGAAATAAGAAGTCCATTGTCACTAACAAGGGTTGAACCCCCCAATACTGTAGTTAAATTCAAAATATTTGCTCCCAATATATTCCCAATAGATATATTTTCTTCTCCTTTGGCAATTGCAACTACAGCTGTAACTAATTCTGGCAATGATGTTCCTACTGCCAGTAGTGTAAGACTAACTATTTGTTGAGGTACTTTAAATATCTGAGCAATTTTAACTCCACTATCTACTAACATATGTGCTCCAATAATTATAAACCAGGCACCTAATCCAAATTTTATTATATTTATGATTGTATCTTTTTTAGTTCCAGTAGAATAGTTTTTAGTTTCTTCAAAGCCTGCATCGGTACTTTTTGCCTCTAGTACATTTATCAATATAAATAGTGCAAACATAAGTATGAGATAAAAACCCTCTTTAAATTGTACAACTCCATCGCTAGCAAATGCATAAAATATAAGCAAATATACTATCATTATTATTCCTTTTACAGTAAAAGACTTTTTCTTTATCTTTATAGGCTTTATACATGCACACAATCCAATAATGAATGCAATATTACAAATAGTTGAACCTATGGCATTTCCTACTGCCATATCCGAATGTCCTTCATTGCTTGCAACTGTAGACACAAAAAATTCTGGTAGTGTAGTAGCTATGCTCACAATAGTAGCCCCTATTATCATGGGAGATATTCCAGTTTTTTTAGCTATCCAAATTGCAGCATCTACAAAAAAATCTCCTCCTTTAACTATAGTTAAAAGCCCTATAAAAAAAACAACAAATACTAAAAAAGTATCCATCTAATCCACCAACCATTTCATAAATTATAATATATGTATATAATTAAATCTTTTGATATATTACTATAAACTAAAAACTCCCACTTAACATATATGATAAGTGAGAGTTTTATCATTCTATAACTAATTGTTATACATTGAATCAATAATTTTCTTTGTTTCTTCTATAGATATATCTCCACAAGTTGTATATATTGCATTTTTATATGCCCAAACTCCTTGAGTTTTTAAATTATTCTTCATAATATAATGATTTATATTGTTTTTTGTATAGACAACTACTTTTGTATTATCTTTTTCAATCAAAGCACTATCATTTATGTCTCCATTGTTTTCTTTATAAATATTCATGTAAATAAGTAGTTCTTTATCATCACAACTATAATTTAATGCAAGAATAGTTTTTTTAGGAAGATTGGTTTTTTCAGCATATTCAAAAATAAAATTATCAGGTATCCACAGAGGAATTTTAGGTTCAGGAACAATGTCTTTTAAAGCTTCATCTATACTATCATAAATATTACTTTCAGCAAGCCCATTTACATTTGTTTTGTTTTTTTCTTCACTCTTCTCTTCTCCTTCTATAGTTAAATAAAAAGCTTCACTACTCCATTCCGATATTATTTTAAAGATATTGTATCCATTTGCATTTGCAATAAAACCTGTTATTGTAAATATGAAAAACATACATGCTGCAATTTGACTAAAGGTTTTACCGGAAAATCTTGACTTCTTCTTTGATTTTTCCCACTGTTTGTATCTTTGATCGACATTCTTTCGCATTTCTAGTATTTTTTTATCCGAAACAGTTTCTATATCATCAATCATTGCTACAGTTTTTATACATTCATCAATTAAATCCGTATCTACATTTATAGCATCAATTTCAAGTGCTTTATAAGTAATACAATACATTCTATTTTTAATATTATCATCACTTTCTTCTGATGAAATAATTTTCAAAAATTCATCGTTTCCCAT
>JAKPAR010000036.1 GCA_029779375.1 Bacillota bacterium
TAAAAGGAAAATATATTGATGCAAAATATAATATAGTGTCTAAATATTGAAAGTTAGTAGGATTTACTATACAATATAAATAGTTTATTTAGAAGGAGGGTAGGACATGGCAAAGGTAATTGGTACTAATATGTTTACATTGAATAAACAATGTAAGTGTAGCAGCTCTGTGTCAAAATGTGGAAATTATACTTTTGACGGGAGAAGTGCGTCCATTTTTAGAAAAAGTACCAATTATAGTATAATACCATGATTCCTTATCTTTCTTTAGCGGTATTTTTAAAATAGATTTTGAAGCTAATAGTTTGAGATTTTTAGGACTCAAGGTTTATACTTTGAGTCTTTATTATTATCTAAAATTGGGTATATAAAATCTATTACTTAGCGCACTTTTCCATAAGCCTTAACTTTCTAGTAGCTGCTAAATTTTATTATTTAGCTGCTAGATAGGAGGCTTATTTTATTTTGTAAAAATAAAATAATTATATAGTTGGAGGAAGAATTATGATAGAGTTAGCTTTAAATAAATTACAAAAATATTATGGAGCCAACCTGATTCTAGAAGATATAACTTTTGAGGTGCAAAGCTTAGAAAAGGTAGGTATAGTAGGTAGTAATGGTTGCGGAAAAAGTACCCTGCTAAAAATAATAAAGGGTATAGAAGGTTACGATAAAGGAATGTTATCCATAAAGAAAGGATCAACCATTGGATATCTTGAACAGATACCAAGCTATCCTGAAGGCTTTAAGGTGGTGGATGTATTAAATACAGCCTTTGAAAGGGTTGATGGAATATACAAAGAGTTGCAGCTATTAGAAAAACAGCTTTCAGAGGTGGAAGAAGCAGATGCAAGGAAATTACTGAATAGGTACGCTGAACTGCAAACTGCTTATGAAGGCCTAGGAGGTTATGAAAAGGAAGAGAAATTAAGTAAGGTATGTATGGGACTAAAAATAAATGAGGAATTTAAAGAAAAGGACTTTTCTCAGCTAAGTGGTGGTGAAAAAACCACTATAATCCTTGGGAAGATATTGCTGG
>JAKPAR010000077.1 GCA_029779375.1 Bacillota bacterium
ACATTGCAACAAGATGCATCTAAAAGGCTTGGATTTTCCACCAAAAAAACTATGATGATAGCTCAACAATTGTATGAGGGTATTGATTTAAAAAAAGATGGTACTATAGGTCTTATAACTTATATTAGGACTGACTCTACAAGGATTTCTGAAGGGGCTATAAAAGATACAGATGAATTCATTGTAGAAAATTATGGCAAACAGTATTCTAATGGAGGACGAAAGTTTAAAAATAAAAAAAATGGAGATATTCAAGATGCTCATGAGGCTATAAGGCCTACATCTGTTAGAAGAGAGCCAGATAATATTAGAGAATACTTATCAACTGATCAATATAAGTTATATAAACTTATATGGGAAAGATATGTATCTAGTCAGATGAGTCCAGCTGTATACGAAACTATTTCGATAAAAATTTTATGCAGAGAATATGTTTTTAAATCTACAAGTTCTAAAATAAAGTTTGAAGGGTTTATGAAAGTCTATAATATAAATGAAAAAGATGAAAACGAATTAATGGTTTCTTCTTTGAATAAGGGAGAAGAATTGAAATTATATAAATTAGAACCAGCACAGCACTTTACTCAGCCACCCGCTTCATATTCAGAAGCTACATTGATAAAGACACTGGAAGAATTGGGAATAGGTAGGCCTAGTACTTATGCACCCACTATAAGTACTATTTTAAGTAGAGAATATGTTGTGTTAGAAAATAAATATTTTAAGCCTACAGAATTGGGTATTTTAGTGAATGAATTATTAGAAGATTATTTCAAAGATATAGTAAATGAGGAATTCACTGCAGAAATGGAAGAAAAATTAGACAATGTAGCAGATGGAAAGTACCCATGGAAGAAAGTAGTTGAAGATTTTTACAAAGATTTTAGCAAGGATTTAATAGTTGCAGAAGAAGAGATTGATAAAATTGAAATTGAAGAAGAAGTTACTGATGTCATATGTGAAAAATGTGGAAGAAATATGGTTGTTAAACATGGAAGATATGGGAAATTTTTAGCTTGTCCAGGATATCCAGAGTGTAAAAATACTAAACCTCTTTTGCAGGAATTAGATATAGATTGTCCATTGTGTGGAGGTAAAATAGTAGAAAGAAGATCGAAAAAAGGAAGATTATTTTATGGATGTAGTAATTATCCGGAATGTAATTTTGTATCTTGGGATAGGCCTATTAAAGAAAAATGTCCTAATTGTGGGGGAATACTTGTGCAGAAAAAAAACAAAAATAGTACAACGATTAAGTGCATAAATAAATCATGTGGTTTTTCACGAGTTGAGAAAAATGTTAAGAAAAATATATGAATTTAATTCTGTACTTTTATAGAGAAATATAGTAATCTATATATAGATTGACAATTTAAACAAGATTAAATATTCTGAAAATGTGATATGAAATAATCTTGCAGTTATTTAGAAAATGTGATAGTATTTCTTTGGTCTAGTCTTTGTTTATAGGAGTGTGGTTTTTATGATGATGGGAACAACTATTATAGCTATTAAAAAAGGTGAAAGCGTAGCTATTGCTGGAGACGGGCAAGTAACCATGGGTGATAGTACCATAATGAAGAGTACAGCTAAAAAAGTTAGGAAAATATATGATGGAAAAGTTGTAATTGGATTTGCAGGTTCTGTAGCAGATGCAGTTACTTTAGCTGAATTGTTAGAAGAAAAACTTGAACAGTATGGAGGAAATTTAAGAAGGGCCTCAGTTGAATTGGCTAAGGAATGGAGAAGGGACAAAGTACTTAGAAAGTTAGAAGCTATGCTTATTGCAGGAGATAAAGACAATTTATTGCTTATTTCAGGGAATGGTGAAGTTATCGAGCCTGACGAGGGAATTGCAGCTATAGGTTCTGGGGGTAATTTTGCTTTAGCTGCTGGCAAGGCACTTTTTAAGCATTCTGAATTGACTATTGAGGAAATAGTAAAAGAATCTTTACACATAGCTTCTTCAATTTGTATTTATACAAATGATAATATAACTGTTGAAGTCATTTGAGGAGAGTGATTGTCTATGAAAGAATTAACTCCTAGAGAAATAGTAGAAGAATTAGATAAGTATATAGTTGGTCAGGGAAAAGCTAAAAAAGCTGTTGCTATAGCTATTAGAAATAGATATAGAAGAAATTTGCTTGAAGAAGATTTTAAGGAAGAAGTTAAACCTAAAAATATTTTAATGATTGGGCCAACAGGAGTTGGAAAAACTGAAATAGCTAGAAGATTGTCAAAACTTATACAGGCACCTTTTGTAAAAGTTGAAGCAACTAAATTTACTGAGGTGGGTTATGTAGGCAGAGATGTGGATTCCATGGTCAGAGATTTGGTAGAGGTATCTGTTCAAATCGTGAAAGAAGAAGAAATCACAAAAGTATTTGATAAAGGTAAAGCTATGGCTGAAAATAGAATTATTGAATTGTTAGCTCCTTATCCAAAGCAAAAAAGAAATACTGATAACCCATTAGAGATGTTATTTGGAAATTTGGAAGTTGATGATAAAAATGAAAAAAATGAAGAATATATATATATAAATAATAGTAGAGAGGAATTGCGAAAACGTCTTGAAAGAGGAGAATTGGAAGACCAACTCGTTGAAATAGAATTAGAGGAATCATTAAATTCTACAGTAGAGTTTTTTAGTGAGCTTGGTATAGAAGAATTCAATATAAATATGAATGATATTCTTGAAGATATTATCCCTAAAAAAAAGAAAAAGAAAAAAATAACTGTAAGAGAAGCTAGAAAAATATTAGAGGCACAAGAAGCGCAAAAGCTTATAGATATGGATGAAGTAGTAAAAAATGGTATTAAGAGAGCTGAGGAAAATGGCATAATATTCATAGATGAAATTGACAAAATTGCAGGGAGTAATTATTCATCAGGTCCAGATGTATCACGAGAGGGTGTTCAGAGAGATATTTTACCTATAATTGAAGGAAGTACAATTGTTACTAAATATGGTCCCGTTAAGACTGATCATATACTTTTTATTGCAGCGGGAGCTTTTCATGTTTCAAAAGTAAGTGATTTAATTCCAGAAATTCAAGGTAGATTTCCTATAAGAGTTGAACTTGACAATTTAACTGAAGAGAATTTCAAAGAAATATTAACAAAGCCTAAAAATGCTTTAATTAAACAATATCAGCTTTTGTTAAAAACAGAAGGTGTAGATTTAACTTTTACAGAAGAAGCCATAGAAGAAATTGCTAAATTTTCTTATATTTCCAATGAGCAACATGAGAATATTGGTGCAAGAAGGCTCCATACAGTTATTGAAAAATTATTAGAGGAAGTATCTTTTTGTGCACCAGATTTAGAAGAAAAAAATATTATTATAGATGCTGAATATGTAAAGAAAAGATTCACTAATGATTTACAACAAAAAGACATATCAAAATACATATTATAAGAGGAGGATTATTATGAGCGAAAGTTTATTACAAAAAACTAGGAGACTAAATAAAACGTTGCAAAGTTCTGGTTCAAAGCCTGTATCTTTTCCTGAATTAAGTAAAATACTCAGTGAGATATTAGATGCAAATGTTTATATAGCAAGTAGAAAGGGAAGAGTCCTTGGGTATGAATTGTCAACTGGATTTGATTGCGATATAATTCAAAGTGAAATAGTCAAAGAAAAGAGATTTCCAAAAGAATACAATGATCAATTATTGAAAGTCACTGAAACTAGAGAAAATATTGAGGAAATATCTGAATGTGTATTTGATCAAGTTTCAAAATGTGATTATCCTGACAAGATAACTACTATAATACCAATAAATAGTGGTGGAGTTAGATTAGGTACATTAGTAATATCTAGGTTTGGAAGAAATTTCACAGAGGATGATTTAGTACTAGGAGAATATAGCGCTACTATAGTAGGAATGGAAATACTCAGATCGAAAAATGATGAGATTGAAGAAGAAGCTAGAAAAAGAGCAGTGGTACAAATGGCTATAGGGACATTATCTTATTCTGAGTTGGAGGCCATGGAACATATATTTAATGAATTAGATGGTGACGAAGGGTTATTGGTAGCAAGTAAAATAGCAGATAGAGTTGGCATTACCAGATCAGTAATAGTTAATGCATTGAGAAAATTTGAGAGTGCTGGAGTTATAGAATCTAGGTCATTAGGTATGAAAGGCACTCACATAAAAATATTAAATGACAAATTGATTGAAGAACTTAAAAAGGCTAGAGAATAGTAGGTAATTTTACCTACTATTTTTTATATGTTTGCTTTAAAGATTAAAATTCATTAGTTAGAAGAACTAGGACTTACGTACTAAAATAGAAAATGTTGTACAAAGATGTAGTAGATAAGAGGATTTTCAATTATAATGTAGAATATATTTTGTATTATGTAGAAATAAGTTGATACAAAAAGAAAATTGTTTGCAATATATAATATATATATAATATAATTTAAATATAGTTTATTTGTTCTAAAATATAGTAGAAAAATGTTATAATTTGATATATCATATTTATTAATAGATTGGTTCTAAAAAATAGAAAAAACAGAGGTGAATTATATGATAGATAATTTATTTTCAAATACAAATATTTTAGAAAAAGCATTGAGCGGAACTTGGATTAGAAATAAAATCATATCAAAAAATATTTCTAATGTAGATACTCCCAATTACAAGAGAAAAGAAGTATTGTTTGAAGACTATTTAAAACAAGAACTTTCTGAAAATAATCAAAAATTAGTGACTACTAATGAAAAGCACATAAAGGGTCTTGGAATGAAATCAGAATTTATCCCCAAAATTATTGAAGATAAAAGCACATCTTATAGATTTGATGGCAATAATGTAAATATTGACACGGAGTCGGCAGAATTATCTAAAAACGTCATAATGTATGATGCATTAGTTAGACAAATTACTGATGAGTATGAAAAAGTTAAAAATGCTATTATAGAAGGGAGCAAGTAATTATGGGAATGTTTGATTCTTTTTATACAAGTGCTTCGGCTTTGACCGCAGAAAAGACAAGAATAGATATAATATCTAAAAATTTAGCAAATGTAAATAGTACAAGAGGCACTGGTGGTATGCCATATAGAAGACAAATGGTAGTGTTTCAAGAAAAAAAGGCAGATCAATTTTCAAATTATTTGTCAAGTAAACTTAACAAAGTAAATAACGAAGGTGTCATAATTAGCAAAATAGTTGAAGATAGCACTCCTTTTAAGCTAGTTTATGAACCAGGTCACCCAGATGCAGATG
>JAKPAR010000082.1 GCA_029779375.1 Bacillota bacterium
TTCTGAATAGGTTCCATTGGCCATTTGTACTGCCAATTCATTGGCCCTGTGTAGAACTTCTCCTATTTCTATAAGAGCTGATTCTGTTTCAGTCATCAAAGAAATCGCATCTTTTACATTTCGCTGGTATTGCTCTATTTTTGAAAGGTCTGTATGAAATTTTAAGCTCTTGCTGGCTCCTATTGGATCATCTGAAGGCACAGAAAACTTTTTCTGTGTATTCATCTGCTGATTCAATTTTTCCAATCTCCCTAAATTTTCATTTAAATTAAACAATGTATTTGAAATCAACATATTATTCGTAATACGCATTTTTCTCACTCCGTTCGAAAAAAATTTTAAATTTACCTATACTATTTTATTTAAAAATGTGCTAACCCATTTTGGTCAAAGTTGTGAAAATAAGGAACGCATCCGCAGAATTTGTGAAAATATAGAATAAGGGAGAAAATTGCTTGGAAGTGCATTGTTTGAGCGAAGCGAGTTTGCAATTCCATTTTCGACCGTTTCTATATATTTTCCAAATTCGAGGACTTAGTGACGTTTTCACAACTTTGTAGCAAAATTGAAATATTCACAATTAGTCTTTTCATTTATAATTTATAATTCGTAATTTATAATTGGCGAAGCCTCTATCTACCTACCAGTCCTAGCCTATTTATAGTTACATCTAGTATTTGATCAAGAGTTGTGATCATTCTAGCTGAGGCGGTGTAGCTATGTTGGAATTTCACCAAGTTTGTCATTTCCTCATCTTGAGATACCCCTGATTCTGATTGTCTTCTTTTTTCGATATTTTTTATGATTAAGTTTTGAGTGCTGTCCATTCTTTGAGCTTGCATACTGTCTACTGCTAAGTTGGATAACATTGATTTGATAAAATCATCTGGAGTTCCTTTGGACATTACTCCTGTAAAAAATTCTTTATTTTCTCTTAAAGCTAACATAGCTAATATATTTGTATTATCTTCTACTCCACCCTTTGTTCCAGCTGCTGCAATTTTCCCTACATCTTCAAGAATAGCTTGTGATACCGAAATGGTCAAAGCATTTATTTCTTTTCCTACTTCAGAACTTGAAAAGAATTCTTTACCCTTGTTACCTTCCAAATCATAACCCTTCCCATGCTGCTCATTTATTTTCCCTGCAAATCCACTAGCAAATTCATCCAACTTCTTTTGATAGAAAGGTATTCCTCTATAGCTACCATTTTCTCCATCACCTTCTACCAATTCAATGAGTCCTTTTAGTTCTCCTGATTGAAGAGTGACTTTGTTGCCATCTGCCCATTTTAGTTCTCTGTTTTCATATGGATATGCAGGATTTTCTGGCTTATATTCCATCTTGTTTGTGTAGTTGTGATCTACTAAGGTTATACCCCCTACATTTACTCTATATTTCCCATCTTTAGATTCATCTACTCTTACATTGACTATTTTTGAAAGTTCATCTACCAATAGTTCCCTCTTATCCCTCAAATCATTGGCACTTTTCCCATCTAGTTCAAGTACATATATTTGCTTATTTAAATTTCCTATTTGATCAGCTATATCATTTATCTGTTTTACCTTGGTATCTATTGAAAATATTGTTTCTTTTCTCATGTTTTCAAGTCGCTTTGCTGTTTCGTTTATGTGCTTTGTAAGAGATAGTGCTGATTCTTTGACAGGTTGTCTAAAAGCATAGTCTGAAGGATTTTTTGAAAGTTCATCCAAACTTGAAAAGAAATCATCCATATATTTTCTAAAACTGTTATCTGATGGTTCTCCAAGTAGCTTTTCTATTTCAAGTAGTGAAGTTCTTTTCACTTCCCATTCTCCTTTTGGAGCACTTTCATTCCAGTATTTAAAATCTACATATGAATCTCTCACTCGAACAATATCATATATTTCTGTGCCAGTACCTAAGTATCCTATTCCTGGCAAGCTCATAGGATTTGTAGCTCTTTGAAGAGCAATTTGTCTTGAATATCCATCTGTATTCATATTGCTTATATTGTGATTTGTCACATACAAGGCCCTTTGACTTGCAAGTAGCCCACTTACCGCTGTATTAAAACCATACATACTTTCTCCCTCCGGTCGAAAAAATTATAAATTTATCTATACTAATTTATCTAAAAATATGCTACCCATTTTGGTCAAAGTTGTGAAAATAAGGAACGCATCCGCAGAATTTGTGAAAATATAGAATAAGGACGAAAATCGCTTGGAATTGCAGTGTTTGAGCGAAGCGAGTTTGCAATTCCATTTTCGGACGTTTCTATATATTTTCCAAATTCGAGGACTTAGTGACGTTTTCACAACTTTGTAGCAAAATCGAAATATTTATCATTGGCGAAGCCTCTATCTTCCCACTACTCCCATTCTATTCACTATGTTTTCCATCATTTCATCTATGGCATTGACTACTCGGGAATTGGCTATATAGGAATGTTGGTATTGTAGCATCAGGGTCATTTCTTCATCTAGGGATACTGAGGAAATGGAACTTTTTCTGTCTTCTATTTGTTTTAGTAGCACTGCTTGATTTAAAGCAATACTTTTAGCTTTTCCTCCTTCTATTCCAATAGTATCTACCAAATCTCTGTAAAAATCATCAAAAGTCATATTTTTTAAATCTTTGAATTCTTTTTCCCTAAGCTCAAGTATTTCCTTTATGATTTCTCCATCTCCTTTAGCACCACTTTTTGATACAGCTATTTTGTTGAAATTCCCTAGTTCTGAATTGACTCTTATATTTCCTGCAGTTATTTCTCCATCAATAGGTACAAAAAACTCAGGACCAATTTTTCCCTCTAGGTCTTTCCCATCTTTATGTATGGTATTTATTTCACTAGCTATGGTTTTTACAAGAGCATTTAGTTTTACTCTATATTCCTTGTCTATACTGTCACGAACAGCTATATATCCGCCAAGTTCTCCTTTTTCACCCAATTCTATTTTGTCTCCTGTATCTTTCCAATGAATATATCCATATCCTCTATTGTCTGTCTGTATATCAATAGGATTTATATAATCTCCATTGACTAAATCTCTTCCTTGAAGAGTCACTGCAATTTCTCCTGTGTTTTTTTCATAATAGGTAATTGGAATAAGTTTTGAAAGCTTATCTAATTTTTCATTTCTCATATCCTTAAAATCATTGGCCTTTATATTTGGACCTCCACCTTCTGCCATTTTTATCTTTCCATTTAAATCTGCTATATCTTTTAATAGACCATTTACTTCTTCTACTTTGTTCAATATTTCCTTGTTTAAATTTCTCTGTAAATTGTCAAGCTGCATATCTATATGGTTTACAGTTTGAGTAAAGGCTACTGCTGACTCATGAACTAGCCCCCTCAAAGTCAAGCTATCTGGCTCCTTGTATAGTTCTGACCATGAGCTCCAGAAATTGTTCATGACATTTTGAAGTCCGCTATCACTCAAATCGTTGAATATCATTTCAACTTCATTTAATATATCAGCCTTTGCATAGTGATATCCATAAATGCCCAATTCTCTTCTAAATCTCACATCTATAAATTCATCT
>JAKPAR010000101.1 GCA_029779375.1 Bacillota bacterium
TGATGAAGCTACTTGCAAAGGCTTGATTGGAACGGAATTTCCAGGCAAGATTTCCAAAATCAAAACAGAGCCTTACCAATACACCATTCGTGAAACAGGAGAAGTGGTTTCTTTGGAGCACAGGTATATGTATCTTCCTGATGATGTAGAATCTGATGAGGAGAAAATGGCAAAGCAATTGGAAGAAGCCTTTGTGTAATCTAAAACCATAAAATCTATCTACTAGTTTAAAGTCCATAACAGGATTTTAGAAAGGTAGGTAGATTTTTAATTTTATTATTTGTGGAAATGTCCAGTTTGTGTTGGAGTATATATGTTGTATGCACAAAATGGACACTTTTATCTAGTATTAATATTCTAGACTATAGAACTACAAAAGTGCAAGTATTGGTAAAACCATATATAGAGCCTACAGAAAATTGCACTTTTATTTGAAAAATCTCTTCGTATGGAAAACCCTTAAAATGTAAATTTTGGTTTTATCAACCAAAAAGTGAACTCCATAAGGAAAAGTGGGAGCAAATGCAATCCTAATATCTCTGTATCTTACTTGATGATGAATAGGATTTTCAGCCAATTTATCTATGGTTTTGATAATATCAGAAATACATCTTTTTGCTAGTTTTTCATCTATTTTGTTGTAGTAATCTTTAGCTTCTCTTATATCTAGTTTGGCTTCATCTGAAATAATAATTTGATATTTCATTATCTAGATATTTCAGCCTTAAAGTCATCCCAAGAAGTATAAGCTACTTTGCCTTCATTGTGTTTATCTAGCATCTCATCCATAAGTGCTTTATACTCTTCTGTTAGCTCAAATTCATTGGCTTTTTCCTTAAGGATTTGTTCCATATAATTCTTAAGTTTTCTACCATCTCTATCTGCTTGTATTTGTAAGATAGCTAGAGTTTGAGCATCTAAAGAGACTTCTTTTCTATTTTTAGTAGTAATCATTTTCTGTAAATTATACTGCTAATATACGTATAAATTACATATAAAATCAAAATTTATTTTCCATATGAAACATAATACACAAGTATCAGAAATACAAGTATCTTACTCTCCAAATCTTCTAGTAGATATGAGTATTAAAAACAGTAAAAAATCATTTGAATTAATGCTGAATGAATGGGAACAAGAAACTCTACAAATGCAGGAAGAAGTAAAAATCTTACTGCTCAATAGGAATAATAAAGTATTAGGAATTTATTCACTAGCAAAAGGTGGATTAACTTCTTGTGTAGTAGATGTTAGAATCATTCTTTCTATTGCACTTAAAACTTTGGCTACAGGAATTATTCTAGTTCATAATCACCCAAGTGGAAATTTAAAGCCTAGTCAAGCAGATTTGGATATTACCAAGAAATTAAAACAATCTTGTGATTTGTTAGATATTTCTTTTCTAGATCATTTGATTATTACAAAGGATAATTATTTCAGTTTTGCTGATGAGGGGTTAATTTAAATTAAAATCTAACTTAAATAATTTACACTTTGAAATTATATATTGTTATGTACTTTTTGAAACAGATGTTCATAAATCCAAATCAAGTAGAGTATTTTTTGGAGTATTTAGAAGCTTTGAATTAGCAAATAGCTACGCTAAAAGATATAATTGTTGTACAAATGAAACTGAAGTGGTAATCCTAGAAGTAGAACTAGATAAATTTGAGGAAATGTAATTTTTCTGTGAGATTGTGTAAGTGTGAAGGAATGTATTCTATATGTTATATCATTATGTTAGGAGTTTTGTAAAAATTCATCTACATATATATTATAGCCAAATTGTAGTATATATCTTCTGTATTCTAGTAAATTGAAGGACTATTTTGGAAATTATTTCCAGATATTTTAAAATCTAGTGTAATTAGGGGAGTATTTTAGAAAAATATAAGAAAATTCATTTGTAACTAATAAATAGCCAAATTGTGATTTTAATCATTGTCAAAATTCAGCAATTCTTTTGGATTTATTTCCATAGCTTCTGCAATTCGGAAAAGAGTATAAACTGTAGGATTAGTCCTGCCTGCTTCTATTCTTGAAATATTTGTTGCATCAATATTTCCTTCCATTCTGCCTACTAAATCAGCTTGTGAGATTCCTTTTTGTAACCTCACTTCTTTAATTCTTTTACCAAC
>JAKPAR010000174.1 GCA_029779375.1 Bacillota bacterium
TTCTATTTCGTTGCCATTTTCATCTTTAACCTTCATTTTATGTTCAATTTTTTCCCTAAGCTCAAGTATTTCCTTTATGATTTCTCCATCTCCTTTGGCACCACTTTTGGATACAGCTATTTTGTTGAAATTCCCTAGTTCTGAATTGACTCTTATATTTCCTGCAGTTATTTCTCCATTGGTAGCTACAAAAAATTCAATTCCAGTACTTCCCTCTAAATCCATCCCACTTTCATGTATCTTATTTATTTCACTAGCTATAGTACTTACAAGTTCATTTAATTTTACTCTATATTCCACGTCTATACTGTCACGAACAGCTATATATCCGCCTAGTTCTCCTTTTTCGCCTAATTCTATTTTTTCACCTGTATCTTTCCAGTGAATATATCCATATCCTCTATTGTCTGTCTGTATATCAATAGGATTTATATAATCTCCATTGACTAAATCTCTTCCTTGAAGAGTCACTGCAATTTCTCCTGTGTTTTTTTCATAATAGGTAATTGGAATGAGTTTTGAAAGCTTATCTAATTTTTCATTTCTCATATCCTTGAAATCATTGGCCTTTATATTTGGACCTCCACCTTCTGCCATTTTTATCTTTCCATTTAAATCTGATATATCTTTTAGTAGCCCATTTACTTCTTCTACTTTGTTCAATATTTCCCTGTTTAAATTTCTCTGTAAATTGTCAAGCTGCATATCTATATGGTTTACAGTTTGAGTAAAAGCTACTGCTGACTCATGAACTAGCCCCCTTAAAGTCAAACTATCTGGCTCCTTATATAGTTCTGACCAAGAGCTCCAAAAATTGTTCATGACATTTTGAAGTCCGCTATCACTCAAATCGTTGAATATCATTTCAACTTCATTTAATATATCAGCCTTTGCATAGTGATATCCATAAATGCCCAATTCTCTTCTAAATCTCACATCTATAAATTCATCTCTTATCTGCCTTATCTCTTCTACATGAACCCCTGTGCCAATTTCATATCCACCAACTTGAGTAGTAACATATCCATTAGTTGCATGAATAGCACTTTGCCTTACATAACTTGGATTGTTGACATTTGAAATATTGTGAGCCACTGTATCTAATGCTTTTTTATTTGCATTTATCCCAGATATGGAAATATACAATCCTCCAAAAGACATGATTACACCTTCCTATCAAAAATACTTTTACTTTTATTTAAATCACTTTTATCTTTTCCATAAGTCGTTGGAACTTGAGTGCTTGTCAAAAGATTTAAATTGAAATCTATCCATTCCAAATTGTCTCTAATGAGAGTATTGTTTAATTGATTTTTTTCATCTATATCGGATAAAATATGAAACAAATCTTCTCCTATACTTTCTAAAGACTCTCTTTCGCCTTCAGGCATTTTAGATATTAAAACAGAAAGGGGAAGCAATCTATCCATCCCCCAGTTGTCAAGAAGTTCTTCTCTTTTTAGTTCCAATAGAGCTATATTATTTATATATTCTTCTTCTTCCTTAGTAGTATTCTGAAGCTTATCCAAATCCTCATCAATTATAATTTGAGTTTTTTCTTGTGTAATAATTTGAAGTTCCTTTAAAACTTTCAATTCTTCTTTTAAAATTTCCTCCAACTCTTCCTTAAAAGTCACTTTATCACCACCATTATGCTCTTTTATCAAAATTTATATTTTCCATCATCTTTTCCACAATCTTTTTGCCATCTACTTCATAAGTTCCAGTTTTGATTTCTTCTTTTATCTTTTCCACAAGTTCTGTTCTAGTATCTGGAACGTTTTTAAGACTATTCACTGCGAATTGATACTCCAAGGCCTTTTCTGACAATTTCAATTCATCTTTCTTAGCATTCACTTTGCCATTTTCCGTTTTCTTTATTCCCTGAGTATTGTAAACTTGAAGTATTTTATCTATCCTATTTATATTCATAAAAAACACCCCATCTTTCCTTTCTTGTATATATTATCGGAAAAAATGAGGTGTTACTTTAGACTTTTATTTTTTTTCGTCATCTCTATATCTTTCAGTAACTCTTATTTTTTGTTTTATTTTAGTATTTTGTAGTGTATCACTTTGTCTATTGCCTATGGCCTGTTTAAATTCTCTTTGCATCTCCAAAGTGCATTTATCGCAAAATCTTCCAGTTTTTATAGGTTTTCCACATCTTTCACAGCTTAATAGCAAATTGTTTTCATCTCTTACTTCAAGTCTTCCTTCTTTTAAAAATTCTATAATCTTTTTTGAATCCACTTCTGTTTCATCTGAAATTTCCTTTATATTGGCACTTGGATTTTCTTCAATATATTTTTTGACCTTTTGAAAATCCATTTCATCATCTCTCCTACATTTTGGACAAATATTAAATCCATCATATGAGTAGACTCTCCCACAACGCCTACAATTTCTTATATCCATATTCTTCACCCCTCATATTTTAAGTCCAGAAGTTATAGTTAATGCATGAATTTTACCTGCCTTAACTTCTTTCAATTTCTTGCCGCATTCATTTAAAGTTCCTCCTGTAGTAATAATATCGTCAATTAAAAGAATTTCTTTGTCTTTAAATTCTAATGGTTCTTTGACTTCAAAAGCTCCCCTCAAACTTTTTATTCTCTGATACTTATCCATTTTGTTTTGAATTTTTGTCCATTTAGTTCTTATGAGATTTCCTGTTGAAAAGGGGATATTTAGAGTTTCCCCTATATATTTTGCCAAGAGCTCTGATTGATCATATCCTCTTTGAGCTTTTTTTCTCCTATGAATAGGTACATAAGTTATGATATCTATATTTTCTAGAGGAATTGTAGCATTTATAGTGTTTATGAGTATTTCTCCAAGAGGCTTATAATAATACCCCTTTCCATTGTATTTATATTGATAGATTTTTTGTCGTATAAATTCATTGTAAAACAGAGAAAATATTACTTCTTCAAAATAAGGAGAATCTATATTTAGCCTTCTATTCATATATTCCAATTTAAACTTACAATCAGGACATAGGAAACTTTTATCTTCTACTCTTATACCACAAAAATAGCATATATCATCATCATGAAATAAAATATCATTAAAGCCTTCAATTAATCTCATGATATCACCTAAAATACAGAAAATATTTGTCTTATTTTTACATCAAGACCTGAATATCTCTTTGTAATTCTATTGTTTTTAATCATCATATAAAGGTATTTTTCATCTCCTACCAAAACCACCAATTCCCTTGCTCTAGT
>JAKPAR010000159.1 GCA_029779375.1 Bacillota bacterium
TGATGAAAAAGTTGTAAAGCTACATAAAAACCAGGTAATATTATAGTTAGAACAAGAGAAAGCATTCTTATAAATCTCAAAAATGAGGCAAAATGAGGTCTGATATAATAGTCTTCACTAGTTTGAATGTTTTCTAAAAATAACTTAGGCACAGTCAAAACATGAGGACTACCATCACAAAATATAGCTACTCTTCCTTCCAGAATTTTTCCTGCAACCACATCAGGTTTTTGGGTATTCCCTATGGTAGATAATATAGAAACTTTATTATCTTCTATATATTGTTCAATATATCCTGATTCTAATATTGCATCTGTGCCTATATTATTAATTCTTTTCCTAACTTCATTTAGAACATCTTCATTTACAATTCCATTTATATATGCAATAGAAACTTTGGTATTTGTCTGTTTCCCTAATGTATAATCCTCAAATACTAAATTATTTGACTTGATTTTCTTTCGCAGTAAATTTCTATTAGAACTTATATCTTCAACAAATCCTTCTTTAGGCCCTCTTACAACTGCCTCTGCCTGAGCTTCTTGTATAGACCTTTTCTCCCAATTTTTTAAATTTGCTAAATAAGCAGTGGTCTTTCCATCGAAAAATATAGCTACATTTCCATCAGTAATTTTATTTATTACTTCATCTATTTCTCCTACCTCACTCAAACTAGAAATAGATATTATCTTTTTTATATCCTTGTTCTCCTTGTTATGTATAAGTGGTTTTACAATATCCCTATCTAATAAATTTCTATCAATAAAACCTTCAATATAAAATATAAGTATCTTTGTATAGTCTCCTGCCTCGAACTCATAGTGAATTAGGTCACTACTATTTTGAAAACTATTTAATATAAGCTTTTTATTTTCCTCTATCTTTTTAGAAATCATTCTATCATCCTCTTGACAATTAACCCTATTTATCTTTAGTATGATTAATTATCAAAAAAATATAAGTACTCAATATTGAGTACTTATATTTTCATATTTCTACTACCTGGTTTTTCATAAGGTATATTAGCTTTGCACAGCGGACAATTTTCTTCATCATAAGTTTCTATTTCTAGTCTCACGCCACTATATAGTGGAAGTCCTATGTCCCCTGTACTTCTATCAACTAAACATGCTATTCCTACTACTTCTCCTCCTAAACTATTTATAACTTCTACAGTTTCAAAAGAAGACTTACCTGTCGTAACTACATCTTCTGCTATAAGAACTTTTTGTCCTTTCTCTATTTGGAAACCTCTTCTCAAAGTCATTTTTCCATCTACTCTTTCTGTAAATATAGAAGGTTTTCCAGTTTGTCTTCCTAATTCATATCCTACAACTATTCCACCCATAGCAGGCCCTACAACTATATCAAAATCTATTTCTTTTACCTTTTCTGCTATTGGTTTTATAGCTTCTTCTGCTTTGTCTGGATACTGCAGAAGTTTTGCACATTGAACATATCTATTGCTATGTTTCCCAGATGAGAGCAAAAAATGTCCCTCAAGAAGTGCTCCTGTTTCTTTCAAAAGATTTATAAACATTAACTTTTCCTCCTTATAATACCTCTTATTTCTTTAAGAGATTTTATTCCTTCATCTTTCATAAATTTCTCTATTCCGCTAATAATGTCCAAACATATATCAGGTTTAACAAAATTTCCACTGCCTATTTGTACCCCATATGCCCCAGACATTATAAATTCTATTGCATCTTTATAGTCCATGATACCACCTATTCCTATAACCGGAATATCAACAGCACTACATACTTCATAGACCATCCTTAAAGCAATGGGTTTTATACATGGTCCCGATAAACCAGCTATAGTATTTTCAAATACAGGTTTTTTCCCATAAATATCTATGGCCATACCACTAAATGTATTCACAAGAGAAAGCCCATCTGCACCAGCTTCACAACATCTATAAGCCATATCAACTATATTTTCTGCATTTGGGGAAAGTTTCACAACAAGAGGTTTTTTAGATACTTTCTTTACTTCACTCACTACTTTAAAAGCTACATCTGATTTTATGCCAAAGGCCATTCCACCTTGCTTTACATTGGGACAAGATATATTAAGTTCAAACATTGGTATATTTGTTTTATTTAGTTTTTCTACTGCCATTATGTATTCTTCTATAGTACTTCCACCTACATTAGCTATAATCACAGTATCATATTTTTCCATATGAGGCAATTCTTCTTCTATAAATACATCAACTCCTGGATTTTCTAAACCTATACTGTTTAATAGGCCTCCTGTAGTTTCATGTATTCTAGTTCCACTATTTCCATGTCTTTCATGTAAAGTAATCCCTTTTGTACATATACCCCCTAATTTTGATAGTGAATAAAACTTTTCATATTCTCTCCCAAATCCAAAGGTTCCAGAAGCTGCAATAACAGGGTTCTTAAATTCTACTCCACAAATTTCAACACTAGTCATTGAAAACAATCTCCTCTCCTTTGAATACTGGACCATCCTTACACACTTTTCTCATTCCTGATGTAGTCAAAATGCTACAACCTAAACAGGCTCCTATGCCACAAGCCATTCGTCTTTCCATTGATATATACGCAGATACATTCGCCTTTCTACACATATCTAAAACAATTCTCATCATAGGCAATGGTCCACAGGTATATACGGAAGAATATTTCTCAGGCTGAAAAATTTCAGTGATAAATCCACTGTGCCCTTCAAGTCCACTATCAGTAGATATATATATATTCTCTACATTCTTTTCTATTTTGTCCATATAAAATGATTTTTCACGAAACCCTGCATAAAAATCCACTTTAGTAGAAAGTTTGTGGCATAAATATACCATAGGTGCTATCCCTATACCTCCTGCTACAATTCCTACATTTCCTTCAATACCTAGTGGAAAACCTGTTCCCAAAGGCCCTAAAAGTTCTATGGAATCTCCACTTCTAAGCTTTGAAAAAAGTTCTGTACCCTTTCCTTTTATCTCATATAAAAAAATTATAGTTCCATTTTCAATATTAGATATACTTATTGGTCTTGATAAAAATGGTTCTCTATTCCAAGCTCTCAACATATAAAATTGTCCTGGTTGGCCTTTAAAATTTTCTCCTACTTTCATCTCATATATATTTTCATAGACTTGAGTATTTGAAAAAACAACTCCACTACAGTACTTTGGATCCACTTGAAATGTCCTCCTTCATATTCAATACAGCTTTTCTAATATATTCATCAAACTTTTCTATTCCATCTTCATATTTCTTATAAGCTGTGATTATTCCTCTAGAAGAATTCACGACTCCACCATTTCCATTCTTTAGATAATGAGCCACATCAGAACCCTTTCCTCCTTGAGCACCATATCCTGGTATCAAGAAAAACATATTGTCAAGTCTATTTCTTATCTCTTCTGCTTCTTCTAAATGAGTTCCACCTACTACTGCTCCTATAGAGCTATATCCACATCTACCCATATATTTTAAAGCAATTTCTTTAAGTTTATCTCCAACATGATTATATAGTTTTTCATTGCCATTTACATTTAAATATTGAATATCTTTAGCACCATCATTAGAAGTTCTTAAAAGTATAAAAAGTCCCTTATCTTTCTTTTCAACATAGTCAAGATAAGGTATGATACTATCAAAACCCATATAAGGATTTAAAGTAATGATATCACTCTCAAAATCTCCCTCAAAATGAGCTTTTGCATACATCTGTGCCGTAGAAGAAATATCTCCTCTTTTTATATCTGCTATGACTATAGAACCATTGTCCCTTATATATTTAAGGGTTTTCTTATAGGCGCTCATCCCCTTTAATCCATAAGCTTCATAAAATGCAATCTGCACTTTATAGCATGGGACAATATCAATAGTTGCATCTATGACTCTTTTGTTAAATTGAAATAATATATCTTCTACTGAAACATTTCTATCCATCATATTGTCAGGTACATAATCTAAACAAGTATCTAATCCTACACATACGTTTCCTTTTTTTCTTACTTCCTCATACAATCTATCTATTATCAAAATTTATCCCTCCATTGTATTTTACTTGACCATTCTTAATAGTAGCTAATATTTCTCCATAGTATTTTCTTTTGTGGAAAGGAGTATTTTTACCTTTAGATACAAATGTATTTTCATCTACTTCTACTTCTTTTTCTAAATCTACCAAAACTAAATCCCCGTCATATCCCTTTTCAATTTTCCCTTTATTTACTCCTACAATTTCTCCTGGATTTTTACTCATGAGTTCAGACAATTTTTTTATAGAAATATGTCCATTCTTAACCAATGTAGTATAGCATACAGAAAAAGCAGTCTCTAAACCTGATATTCCGCAAGCTCCCTTTAATTTATCTTCATAACTATGAGGTGCATGATCTGTAGCGATGACATCGACAAAACCTTCCTTTATGCCACTAATTAGCGAATCCACATCTTCTATTGACCTTATAGGAGGATTGACCTTATAATCATTGTCATAAAGTGCTATATGATGTGGAGTCACCTCACAAGTAATAGGCAGTTCCTCTTTTTTTGCAGAAATTATTCCCATCATAGCTTCTTTCGTACTCACATGAGCAAAATGAAGCCTTGATTTTGTCTTTCTCACAAGTTCTATATCTCTAAAAGTCATATTGTTTTCAGATTGTCTACTATCTATATTCACTACACTTTCATCTTCTTCATGAGCAATTAGAATTAAGCCTTTTTCCCCTGCTTTTTTTAGTGCATTATACATAATATCTTCTTTTTGAACTCCTTTTCCATCATCAGATAAAAACTTTACACATTTCTCCAATTTATCTATGTGGTCTAATGACACTCCATCAAAATTTCTTGTTATAGAAACAGTTTGATGAACATCTATCAAATCCAATTCTTTAGATTTATCTAGTACATAATTTACCACATCCATAGTGCTACAAATAGGATTCGTGTTTGCCATAAGATTGACAAATGTATATCCACCTTTTAGTGCTGCAAGACTTCCAGTATAGATATCTTCTTTATATGTATATCCTGGGTCTCTAAAGTGAACATGCATATCTATGAAGGATGGCAGTACTGCCAATCCTTCATAGTTTATAGTATTGCAATCATAATTCAAATTTGAGCCAAAGTCTTCTATTTTTCCATTTAAAATATAAATATCTCCATAAAAATCTTTATCCCAATCAATTAGTCTGCAACCTTTCATCAGAAGTTCCATTTTAGCCCTCCCAACCATCATAATTGTGGTCACAGTATTCACATTTATATATTCCTTTTTCTTCATCTACTAGCACAAATTTATGAACTATATTTCTTTCTATAGAAGTCACACATCTAGGATTTTTGCACTCGATAACATTTTCTATTTTTTTAGGTAAAGATAAATGTATTTTTTCTTTTATTTTTTCATCTTCTATTATAGCTATAGTTATATTTGGATCTATAAATCCCAACATAGTCAAATCTAAATCCATTACATTTTCTATTTTAATTAAATCTTTTTTCCCATATTTTTTGCTAGGTACATTCATGATAAGGGCTACTCTGTAGTCAGCTTTATCAAGACCTAGATAATTAAATATTTTAAATCCATATCCTACCTTTATATGATCTATAACTATTCCGTTAGCGATACTGTCGATATTTAACATTTATTCCACCCCCAACAATTTTAATATAAGAGCCATTCTCACATACATACCAAATTTAACTTGTCTAAAATAACAAGCCCTAGGATCATTATCTACTTCATAGCTAATTTCATTTACTCTTGGCAATGGATGCAATACAGTCAAATCTTCTTTTGCCAACTTCATTTTTTCAGAATCTAAAATATAGCTATCTTTTAGTCTTATATAATCAGCTTCGTTGAAAAATCTTTCTTTTTGTACTCTTGTCATATATAGTATGTCTAAATCACCTATAACATCTTCCAATTTTTCAACTTCTATATATTTTATATTCTTATCGTCTAATACATTTTTTATATAAGGTG
Source organism: Bacillota bacterium (assembly GCA_029779375.1). Taxonomy (GTDB): domain Bacteria; phylum Bacillota; class Clostridia; order Tissierellales; family Sporanaerobacteraceae; genus Sporanaerobacter. The sequence continues at coordinate 5,992 of JAKPAR010000159.1, forward strand.
GAATTCTAAGCTCCTGAGGAGAAATGAGAATAAATGAATTGTTTTCATATCTTGAAAGTGCTTTTATAAGAGAATGAACTGTTCTTCCAAATTTTAAATCACCACATAGTCCTATAGTTAGATTTGAAAAATTTCCTTTAATATTTTGAATAGTTAAAAGATCTGTCAAAGTTTGAGTTGGATGTTGATGCCCTCCATCTCCTGCATTTATGATAGGAACAGGAGAATACATAGAAGCTAATTTGGGAGCTCCTTCTTTGGGGTGTCTCATAGCTATTATATCTGTATAAGAACCAACAGTTCTTATGGTATCTGCAATGCTTTCACCTTTCATCACTGAACTTGAACCTGGCTCTGAGAAGCCAACTACATTGCCTCCAAGTCTTAACATTGCAGATTCAAAACTAAATCTCGTTCTAGTACTTGGTTCATAAAAAAGAGTTGCTAACAATTTTCCATCACAAGAATGCAAATACATATTTTGATTTTCAATTATACTATTAGCTAATGTAAATATTTCATCTAATTCTTCTTTTGTAAAATCTTCTGGTTCAATTAAATGTCTGCCTTTTAACATATTGTTCCCTCCTCTTTCTTTAACCTTATTTTAAAAGGAAAGGGCACAAAAAAACCTTCCATTTAAAGGAAGGCATGACTATTCTGCGCTTTCCTTTCTGACCTCACTGGATCAGTTTAAAGGTACTATTATTTTTTATAAATCTATCACAAATTTATGTATTTGTCAATATTTTTTTAAATGGGCACCCAATATTGAGTGCCCATTTAAACTATCTATCTCATTGTTGGTGTTGTACCACCAGTAAGTCCACTTTTAACCTGTTGAATTGTTTTTTGATCAGCTGTTGGCGCAGGGGTATAATATCCTTTTTGTTCTGCTATTTGAAATAATTGATATTGAAATTGTTCTGCTTCATTTCGAAGTTGTTGCAATGTACCTCTCAACTGTTGATTAGCACATTCAGTTATGGCCTTTGTATAGCTATCTATACTAGCTTTAGTACCAGCTAAAACATCACTTACCATATCTTTTTCTTGCATACCATTCCCTCCTCTTAAATTATAATGAATTTGTTAAATTTGTTGCGGTAGTTTGAGCATCCTGACTTGACTGTTTAAATAACTGTTTAATTTGTTGATCTTGACATTGATTTGAATAAAAATCAAGTTTTGTAGCCATAGTTTGGTGACAACCAATTATTTCTCTTAAAGATTGCAATTCTGATTGATTTATATTTCCTAAGTTCACAGTATTTTTAAGTGTCATAGAAAAGCTCCTTTCTCATGTTTTTTATTTTTCAACTCTTTTATATTTTGTCTTTTTGAATTGACATTTATTCATGGAAAAAAGGAACTAAATAATAGATTCAAAAGTGGAAATAATAAAAATGAATGGAGGTGATTATATGAATGAAAAAAAGGTTGTAGTTGAAAATACACTTACTCCTTATATAAATTTTTTGAAAGACAGCGGATATGATGTTTACACATTATATAAAAACGAAAATATAAACAATATAAAATCTCCAGATTATAAAGCAATAATTGTATCTGGATTAGACGTTTTAAGCACTACTGATGCCTCTTATGACAATCCTCCAGTTCCTATTTTAGAAGCTAAAGGCAGAACTCCAGAAGAAATATATAATTTGTTAGAATCTAGATATAAATAAAAAAACATTGACAAAACATTTTTCATGTAATACAATGAAACATAAAGTTTGTAAGAATTTAATAGGAAACTCTTATCTAGAGTGGTGGAGGGACTGGCCCGATGAAACCCAGCAGCCTGTACATCTGTACAAGGTGCTAATTCCTGCGGTATTTATACCGAGAGATGAGAGAGGATTTATATAGCCTCTTTCTTCTTGAAGAGGTTTTTTTTATTTGAAAAACCTCTTGAAAGAGGTTTTTTGTATATAGTGTGATTTAATAAGTTAATTATTTAAAGGGGTGAACTGTGTTGATACGTGTAGAAAATTTATCAAAAGTATACAAAAACAACAATGAAGAAGTATATGCACTAAAAAATATCAATCTCGAAATCAATAGTGGGGAAATCTTCGGCATAATTGGATTGAGTGGAGCAGGCAAGTCTACTCTCATAAGATGTCTAAATAGACTTGAAGAACCCACTGAAGGAAAAATCTTTATTGATGATACTGAAATAACTAATCTAAATAAAAAAGATTTAAGAAACATTAGAAGTGAAATAGGAATGATATTTCAACATTTCAATCTTTTATCATCTAAAAATGTCTATGAAAATATTGCCTTTCCTCTGGAACTTGAAGGTAAAAACAAAAAAGAAATAAACGAAAGAGTAAAAACTCTTTTAAGATATGTAGATCTTGAAGACAAAAAACTTTCTTATCCTTCTCAATTAAGTGGAGGTCAAAAACAGAGGGTTGCTATTGCAAGAGCACTGGCAAACAATCCAAAATTGCTCTTAAGTGATGAAGGTACATCTGCACTAGATCCAAAGACTACTAAATCTATTCTTCAACTATTAAATAGAATTCGCAAAGAATTTGGCTTAACCATTGTACTTATCACTCATCAAATGGAAGTCATAAAAGATATATGTGATAGAGTTGCAATCATTGAAAATGGAGAAATCATTGAATTAGATACTGTAGAGGAAGTATTTGCAAATCCAAAGACAAAAACCGCCTCTGAATTCGTATCTAATTTAAAAACAAATATAGAAGAAGAAATAAAATATGAAAAAAAACCAGAAAGTAAACTTGTAAGACTTGGCTTTCTGGGAGAAAATTCAAAAAAACCCATAGTATCCAATATGATAAAAAATTTCGATATAGATGTAAATATTCTTTCAGGAAATATAAACGAACTCATGACCACTAGTATAGGAAATCTAACAGTTGAACTATTGGGAAAAGATGAAGAAATTGATAGAGCTATTCAATGGCTCACTAAAGAAAATATTCGATTGGAGGTGATTTAATTGTCAGAATTGATAGTTCCAGCATTATTAGAAACACTTTATATGGTCTTTTTCTCTACAATATTTTCACTAATTATAGGTCTTCCATTGGGAATACTGTTAGTCATAACTGAAAAAGGCGGCATATGGGAAAAGTCAATGCTCAACCAAACACTAAGTGGAATAATCAATGTTTTAAGATCTTTTCCTTTTATCATTTTGATGATACTTTTATTCCCACTATCTCGACTAATTGTTGGAAGTACCATTGGCACTAAAGCAACTATTGTACCATTATCTATCGCAGCAGCACCTTTTGTGGCTAGAATCATTGAAAGTGCTTTAAAAGAAGTAGATAGAGGAGTTGTTGAAGCCAGTCTTTCAATGGGTGCTACTATTCCACAAATAGTTTTTAAAGTACTTATACCCGAATCCATGCCTTCATTAGTTATGGGAATCACTTTGACTATTATCAATTTGATTGGTTATTCTGCCATGGCAGGAGCTATTGGAGGCGGTGGACTGGGAGATTTGGCTATAAGATATGGATTATATAGATTTCAAACTGATATCATGATAGTCTCTGTAACTATAATCATTGTTTTAGTTCAAGGAATACAGCTAATTGGAAATAAAATAGCTGTTTCTATAAATAAAAAATAAGGAGGAATTCTTGTGAAAAAAAATATTTTATTGTCACTATTAATTTTGGTTTTATGTACTTCTATTTTTACAGCTTGTGAAAAAAAAGAATCTAGTGAAAATACCATTAAAATAGGTGTATCACCTGTACCTCATGGCGAAATAATAGAATATATTCAAGATGATTTAAAGAAAGAAGGAATAAATTTAGAAATAATTGAATTCACTGATTATGTAAAACCAAATTTATCTCTTGCAGAAGGTGAAATTGATGCCAACTTCTTTCAACATGAACCATATATGAATGAATTTGCTAGCGAACAAAATATTAATATTATATCCCTTGGAAAAATTCATGTAGAACCATTGGGACTATATTCAACTAAATATAGTTCCATAGAGGAACTGAAAGATAATAGCACCATAGCTATACCAAATGATCCTACAAATGGCGGAAGAGCACTTATTCTTCTTGAAAAACATGGACTTATAAAATTGAAAGATGGAGCTGGACTTTCAGCTACTGAAAAAGATATAATAGAAAATCCTAAAAATTTATCTTTTCAACCTCTCGAAGCAGCCGGTCTTCCAAGAATACTAAGAGATGTCGATGGAGCAGTTATAAATGGAAATTTTGCAATAGAAGCTGGACTTGTTCCTACAAAAGATGCCTTGATTCTAGAAGATAAAGACTCTCCTTATGCAAATATTATAGCTGTGAGAAGTGGTGAAGAAAATGAAGAAAGATTTCAAAAACTATTGAAAATTCTTCAAAGCGAAAAAGTTAAAAAATTTATTGAAGAAAAGTATGATGGTGGAGTTATTCCTGCATTTTAAAAAGTTAAGCATTATTTTTTAAAATTTGCAAATACTATGTATGAGGAGGGATAACTTGAAAAAAAATATAAGAATAAATAATTTTAAGGAAAGAAATATGTCTATCCCTATAGAAAATCAAAAAACTGCTGCATATTATGATATAAAAGGACTAAAACCCCAATCAAGAGTTCCTATTCCAACCTTAACAGGAGTCATAAGAGCTAAAGAATGGGTGGATGAAAATGAAAAATAGGGGTGAGAAATTTCCACTCCTATTTTTCATTGAAATTTACATCTATATCTTTTTTAATCTCCAATATTTTTAAAGCCATCACCTAGTACTTCATATACATTGCTTACAGTTATAAAAGCATTTTTATCTATATCATTTATATAATTTTTCAATCTAATAAAATCTTTTCTATCAACAACAGTTACGAGGACTTGTTTTTTATTTCCTGTATATGCTCCCTCAGCATAATATAGTGTTGCTCCTCTTTCCAAATCTTTAATTATATACTTTTTTATCTCTTCACTACGCTCACTAACTATGCTTACCTGTTTAGATAAGTTTATTCCTTCAATAGTCGAATCTATCACAAGACCATTTACTATAACTCCAAGTAAAGAATACATTCCCAATTCAGGCCCAAATGCAAAACCCGCTCCTATAGTTATAGCAAAATCAGAAAGTAGTACTGCTTTTCCTAAATCTATTCCCCAAAACTTATTCAATATTTTTGCTATAATATCCGTACCTCCAGTAGAAGCATTTCGATTGAATACTATTCCCATACCAATAGCAGATATAAATATACCAAAAGAAAGTTGAAGTATAATATCTTCTACTAAAGGAGCATGTATAGGTATTATTTTTTCAAACAATAGTACTAAAAAAGAAGTACCTAAACTTGCATAAATAGTTTTGACACCAAAGCTTGTCCCAATAACCAAAAAAGCAACTATAAATAATACTATATTTATAATGATCATAAAAACCCCTATTGATAAAAATGGAAATACATGATTTAAAACAATTGCCAATCCATTGGCACCACCTATAGCTAAATTTCCTGGCATTAGAAAAAAATATAATCCAGCTGCTACCATAAACATTCCAATAGTTATAATAATGTAATCTTTTATTTTTTTTGACACTTTCCCACCTCCAATAATATAAAAGTCCCCTAAACTCAATGGGTTTAGGAGACACAAATATATAAAGAACTAACTATAGGCACAATTCACCTATTTCTCTTTTAAAAATTCCCTCTAAACACCCCCTATCGACCGTAGAGTTTTTGGTGCATAAATAAAGGCAGGTCTTCTGACTTTGGTTCATTAGAATTTAAAGCCTTCCCAATTGTCTCAGTGGCATGTATTTTAAATTCTTCACCATTACAGCGGCGGGACCGTATAGGATTTTCACCTATTTCCCTTTTAAACAGAGAAATTATTCTCTATACCTTCATCTACATATTCAATTTTATTTCAATCTAAGTATATAGATAAATATAGTTTAAGTCAATAGCAGTTCTATATGCTACTTGTTTTCATCAAATTTTCTATAGATTTCATATCTTTCTTTTGCATCTAATTCTGCTTTTTCATAAAGCTCTTCTGCAAGCTCAGGAAAAGTATGCTCAATTTGAGAATATCTTACTTCACCCATTATGAAATCTTTAAAAGATTCCTTAGGCTCTTTTGAATCTAATATAAATGGGTTTTTCCCTTCTGCTACTAGCCTTGGATCATATCTATAAAGATGCCAATAACCAGAATCAACAGCCTTTTTTTCTTCATTTACAGTTCTGCCCATTCCTGCCTTTATACCATGGTTTACACAAGGTGCATAGCAAATTATCAAGGATGGTCCCCTGTAGCTTTCTGCCTCCACTATAGCCTTCAAGGCCTGATTCATATTTGCTCCCATAGATACTTGAGCAACATAAATATATCCATAGTTAATTGCCATTCTTCCTAAATCTTTCTTTTTAGTCCTCTTACCTGCTGCCGCAAATTTAGCCGCTGCAGCTGTTGGAGTTGATTTAGAAGCTTGCCCTCCAGTATTTGAATATACCTCCGTATCAAATACCAATATATTTACATCTTCACCTAGTGCCAATACATGGTCTAATCCTCCATAACCTATGTCATAAGCCCAGCCATCTCCCCCTACTATCCATTGAGATTTTTTGATTAGAAAATCCTTTTTACTTAAAATTTCCTTCATGATTTTGTGATTTTTTTGAGATGAATTTTTTATTTTATCTACCAGTTCCCTAGATATTTTTTCTGATTTTTCTCCATCCTCCATATTTTCTATCCATGCACTAAAGAGAGGATTTAAATCAGTATCTATATTTTCATCAATAGCTTCTTTCATTAAATCCTTTAATCTTTCTCTAATCTGTTTTACAGCTACATACATTCCAAGACCAAATTCCGCATTGTCTTCAAATAGAGAATTTGCCCAGCTAGGCCCTTTTCCCTCCCAATTCACATTATAAGGTATAGATGGTGCACTAGCTCCCCAAATAGAAGAACATCCTGTTGCATTAGCTATCATCATTCTATCTCCATATAGTTGAGTGACAAGTTTTAAATAAGCTGTTTCTCCGCAGCCAGCACAAGCTCCATGAAACTCTAATAGAGGTTTTGCAAATTGACTTCCCTTCAATATTGTTTTACTCATTAAATTATCTTTATATTTTATATTATTAACTGCATATTCCCAATTATCGTTTTGTCTTTCTATTTCTTTTTCTGCCTTCACCATGACCAAAGCCTTCCCAGGTGCTGGACATATATCAGCACAATTCCCACAACCCGTACAATCAAGGGGACTTATCTGTATTCTGTATTCTAATCCTTCCAATCCTTTTCCTACTGCACTTTTAGTCTCAAATGTATCAGGGGCATTTCTTTTTTCTTCTTCATTTAATAAAAATGGCCTTATCACTGCATGAGGGCATATAAAACTACATTGATTGCACTGAATACATTTATCTCTTTGCCATTGAGGTATAAGAACTGCTATACCTCTTTTTTCATACGCGGTAGTACCTAATGGAAAAGTCCCATCTTCCATTTTCTTAAAGGCACTAACTGGAAGACTATCCCCTTCCATTTTAGCCATAGGTCTTTGTATATCTTTCACAAATTTTGGTTCTTCTTTTCTTTCATCTCTTACTTCACTTTCTTCTGAAAAACTTAAATATTTCTCAATATCAACTTTAACTAGTTCATTTATTCCTCTATCAACAGACTTATTGTTCATTTCCACTACAATATTTCCTTTTTTGCCATAAGTCTTTTGGATAAATTCTCTTAAATATTTAACTGCATCTTCTACAGGAATCACATTAGCCAATTTAAAAAAGGCAGCTTGCATAATCATATTAATTCTTGAACCTAATCCAATTTCCTGAGCTATATCTTCTGCATCTATTATATAAAAATTGATATCATTTTCTTTTATATACCTTTTTATATGATTGGGAAGTTTTTGATTTAATTCTTCAACCTTCCAAGGACAATTTAAAACGAATGTTCCCCTTCTTTTCAATCCTTTTAACAAATCATAATTATATATGTAAGTCTTGTTGTGGCAAGAAACAAAATCCGATTCATAAACTAAATAAGCAGATTTTATAGGATTTTCCCCAAATCTCAAATGAGATACAGTGGTTCCTCCAGACTTCTTGCTATCATATGAAAAATATCCTTGAGCATATAAAGAAGTATTGTCTCCTATTATTTTTATAGCCATTTTATTTGCTCCTACAGTCCCATCAGAACCAAGTCCCCAAAATTTACATCTTATAGTACCTTCTTTGGACGTATCTACAAATTCTTTTACTTCAAGAGAAGTATTTGATACATCATCATATATCCCTATAGTAAATCTATCTTTTGGTTTATCCATTTTTAAATTTTCATATACTGATATGATATGAGCAGGAACTGTATCTTTTGAGCCCAATCCATATCTTCCTCCTACAATTATAGGACTCATTTCAGATTCATAAAAAGAACTTCTCACATCTAAATAAAGTGGCTCCCCAATAGAACCAGGTTCTTTTGTCCTATCTAATACAGCAATTTTTTTAACTGTTCTAGGCAGTATTTTGAAAAAATGTTCTATAGAAAATGGTCTATAAAGATGAACTTTTACTAATCCTACTTTTTCCCCTTTATTCATTAAATAATCTATAGTTTCCTCTATAGTTTCACATACAGAGCCCATAGCAACTATTATTCTCTCCGCCTCAGGATGACCATAGTAGTTGAAAAGTTTATAGTCTCTTCCAGTAATCTCGTTTATCTGATTCATATACTTTTCAACAATTTCTGGTACCTTTTCATAATATGGATTTGAAACCTCCCTACCTTGAAAATATATATCTGGATTTTGAGCAGTCCCTCTAACAACAGGCCTTTCTGGATTTAAAGATCTATTTCTGAAATCTTCTACAGCCTCATAGTCTAAAAGTTTTTCAAGTTCCTCATACTCTATGACTTCTACTTTTTGAATTTCATGACTTGTTCTAAATCCATCAAAAAAATGTAAAAAAGGTACTCTACCTTTTATAGCACTTAAATGAGCTACTCCAGCCAAATCCATAACCTCTTGAACACTACTTGACGAAAGAAGTGCAAAACCAGTTTGTCTTGTAGCCATAACATCTTGATGATCTCCAAAAATAGAAAGGGCATGAGTAGCAATAGCTCTTGCACTAACATGAAATACTCCTGGCAAAAGTTCCCCTGCAATCTTATACATATTGGGTATCATAAGCAAAAGTCCTTGAGAAGCAGTATAGGTAGTAGTCAATGCTCCACCTTGAAGAGAACCGTGAAGTGTTCCTGCTGCTCCAGCTTCTGATTGCATCTCTACTACCTTTACTTTTTGCCCAAATAAATTTTTTCGTCCTTGACTTGACCACAAATCCACCAATTCCGCCATAGGAGATGACGGTGTTATAGGATATATAGCTGCAACTTCTGTGAAAGCATAGGAAATATAAGCTGCTGCTTCATTTCCATCCATAGTTTTTGTTTTTCTCATGCTAAAACCTCCAATGTTTTCTTATTATACCTTTATTATTTTACTTTTTGCTTATTTCATACATATACTAAATTTATACATAAAATATACCCTTCGCATTGTGCAAAGGGTATATTTGTTAGGGGTCTATGGTATATTTATCATATAATAATTATTTATATTATTATAATCCTCTTATTTTGTTGAGTATAATTCTCTGCTCTACAGTAGCAACTAATCTTCTTGTATATGCTACTGTATCTGGATTCACACTCATACTATCTATTCCTTCTTGAACTAAAAACTCTGCAAATTCAGGATATTGAGATGGTCCTTGCCCACAAATTGAAATAGTCTTTCCATATTTATGAGCAGCTTTTATAAGTATTGAAATTGCTCTTTTAACTGCTTCATTTCTCTCATCAAAATATCCCATATTGTTTAGAATACCTGAATCTCTATCAGCTCCCATAACTAGCTGAGTCAAGTCATTTGAACCAATACTGAATCCATCAACAAGTTGTGCAAATTCTTCAGCTTCAAACACTACTGATGGCACTTCTGCCATTATCCATAATTTAAAGCTATTATCTTGAACTAATCCTTCTTCTGCCATGATATTTTTAACTTTCACAAGTTCCCATGTAGTCCTTACAAAAGGAAGCATAGCCCATACATTTGTAAGCCCATATTCTTCTCTTACTTTTTTAAGAGCCCTACATTCAAGTCTAAATCCTTCTTCATAATCAGGCGATATATATCTATA
>JAKPAR010000165.1 GCA_029779375.1 Bacillota bacterium
CTTTTATAAATGCTTCTTATGCAGGGAATATTCCACTCCTATTTCTTCATATTTTCTAAGCCTTCTATGGTTCTAATATGAATCCTTTTAGAATAATCAATTATTTTTCTTTCATATTCTTCTTCCATCAGTGGCGATGAAAACAAAAAATCTGCTGTAGCTTGATTGTTTGCAACTGGTATATCATATAATACTGCGATACGAAGAAGTGCTTTTACGTCTGGATCATGAGGTTGAGCTGACAGAGGATCCCAAAAGAAAATCATAAAATCTATTCCACCTTCAGCAATACGAGAACCAATTTGTTGATCCCCTCCTAGTGGTCCACTATTAAAAGCTCTCACAGGCAAATGAACTTTTTCTGAAATAAGCCTTGCAGTAGTTCCTGTTCCACATAAAAAATGTCTTCCAAGCTTATCTTTATTTGTCTCTACCCACCGAATCAAATCTTCTTTCCTATTGTCATGAGCAATTAGAGCTATATGTTTTTGTTTTCCCATTTTAACTGAGATAAATTCATCTCCTAAACCCATTTGAAATCCCCCTCATACAAATTAGTATATTATTTATACCCAAATATAATTTAATACTAAATAAATAAAATACATTCCAACTAAAAAGCACCTTATCCTTCATTTTGTGACAATATCAAAGTGCTAGAATTCCTTACTTCCATCTCCTACACCAATAACTAATACTTCTCTTATATTGAAATGTCTATTCTTCCATATAGTGAGCATTATTATTCAAATTACACATAATAAGGTGCCTAAATAGATTATAATATATATATATTTTAAAAGGAGTGAAATAAATATGACATATGAAATAAAATTGATAAAAAGTGATGAATTCAAAACAAGTGAATGGTCAGGAGGAACTACAACGCAAATTGCCATATACCCAGAAGATGCTGTATATAGTGAAAGAAATTTCATTTGGCGTATCAGTTCAGCTAAAGTTGAAGTAGAAGAATCAACTTTTACTCACCTTCCAGGAATAAATAGAATCATTATGATACTTGATGGAAAACTTGAACTAGTACATGAAAACCACCATAAATGTGTATTGAAACCTTTTGAACAGGACAGCTTTAGCGGTAGCTGGAATACAAAGAGCTATGGAAAAGTAGTGGATTTTAACTTGATGATGAAAGAAAATGCAAATGGAAATCTGGAAAGTCTATTCATCAAAGAAGGGGAAGAAAGAAAATTTGCTTTAAATGTAGATATGAAAA
>JAKPAR010000188.1 GCA_029779375.1 Bacillota bacterium
GCCCAGCAATAACTCCTCCATAGTAAGCTCCAGCAGTAGGTTCATCAATTATAACCAATACAGCTATTTTAGGATCATCTACTGGAGCTATGGCTGCAAAAGAAGAAATATATTTCCCTTGAGCATATTTCCCATCAATAACCTTTTGTGCTGTTCCAGTTTTCCCACCAATTCTATATCCAGGAACATATGCATTTTTCCCTGTTCCCTCTGAAACAACCGATTCCAATATATCAAGCAATTGCTTTGAAGTCTCTTCCGATATAACTTTTCTTTTTACTTCAGGTTCAAAATTATGAACAATATTTCCATCTGAATCTATTAACTCTTTAACCAATCTAGGTTTCATGAGATTTCCACCATTTCCAACAGCAGAAATAGCAGTTATAAGTTGAATAGGAGTCACAGCAATTCCCTGTCCATAAGATATAGTAGCCAAATTTATTTCTTTAATGTTTTCTGCACTAGGTGGAATAATACCGGCTTGCTCACCTGTCAAATCTATTCCTGTAGTTTGACCAAATCCAAAAGCCTTTATATATTTATACATTCTTTCATTTCCAATTCTTCTTCCCAAATTTACAAATACCACATTGCAAGAATTTTGAACGCCTTCCTTAAAAGTTTGATCCCCATGAGGATTGTAATATCGCCAACATTTTAGTTTCGATCCAGGTATATCATTAATAAATCCACCACAATAAAAATGGCTATCAGGAGATACTACATTTTCTTCAAGACCAATAGCTGAAGTTATAATCTTAAAAGTAGAGCCAGGTTCATAAGCATCATTTATCGCAAAATTTCTCCACATATCATACCACTTCTTTTGAAGTTCGTCTTGAGGTAGATTTTTCCATTCCTCTTTTAAGTTTTCATCTAGAGGTTCCCTCGGATTGTTTGGATCAAAATCAGGTTTCGAAGCCATAGCCAATATATCTCCAGTATTGGGATCCATAACAATTATAGAAACATTTTTCGCTTTATTCTTAATCAAAGCTTCTAATGCTGCCTTTTCTGCAAAATGTTGTATTGTTTCATCTATGGTTAATACGACACCTAGTCCATCTTTAGCTTCATACATTTTTTCACTTCCATAAGGAAGTTGTCTTTGTTTTGCATCAGTGCTTTTTATCCATTTCCCTGGTGTACCATTTAAATATTTGTCATAAGTTTTTTCAATTCCATATAGACCATTGTTGTCAATATCCGTAAAACCTATAATATGGCTTGCAAAACTTCCATAAGGATAATACCTTTTATTGTCATCGATTATTTCTATTCCTTTTAAATTTGCCTTTCTAAGTTCTTCTGCCTCTTCTTTTGTTATCCATTGCTTTATTTTTTCTACTCTTTGTCTTTTAGTTATTTTTTTATATACTTCTTCTTCATCCATATTAAGTATTTCTGAAACTTTTTTAGCTGTAGCTTCAGGTTTTTCTACATCTGCTGGACTACACCACACAGTATAAGCACTGACACTAATAGCTAATTTTTTCCCATTGGTATCGTATATTATTCCTCTTTTAGCTTTTATCTCAATGCCTTTAGTTTGCTGCTCAAGAGCACCCTTCTTTAGTTCTTCTCCTTTTACAATCTGTATATATCCTAACTTTATCGTTAAAAAAAGTGTTATAAAAGATACAGCAAAAAATATAAATACTAATCTTTTCTTTGTTATGTTGCTAGGTGCTGGCATCGACTAACCCTCCTAGAATAATTTTAATACCGCATCCATCATACTTTTAATATATTGAACTAAAAAGAAATTTTCTTCTGCTACTTCCTTATCATCCTGAACATTTTCATCCATAGAAATATAAACTATCTGCTCATCCGTTGGATAATCCATTCCCAATTTTATTTTTGCATCCTCTTCTATTTTAGAAGAACTTTTAACTCTGTCAAGTTCAGCTAATAAATCTTGCTTTTCTTTTTCCAATTCTATTTTTTGACTTTCCAATTGTGTGATTTCAAGTCTTAATTGAGTAATATGTGCATATCTATATAATATTAATAAACAGATCATTAAAGCTATAATTGCAGAAGCAATAAATTGCAACTTATTTTTAGAATTGCTTTTTTTACTTGTATTTTTTCTTCTTCTGTCTGAAACATTGTTGTTTCTAACATTCTCTCTAATATTTTCATTGTAATAATAGTTTTCTTCAGTTTTAGCTACTAACAAATTTATTCACACCTCCTTTAGAATAGAACATTAAATTTTTTCAGCTACTCTCAACTTAGCACTTCTAGACCTAGGATTTGTTTGTATTTCATCCATACTAGGTACAATAGGCTTTCTAGTCACTATATTTATTTCTCTTTTCTTGTTGCAAACACATACTGGAAATTCTTTAGGACAAATACAATCTTGATATAATTCTTTAAAAGTATCTTTAACTATTCTATCTTCTAGTGAATGAAAAGTAATGATACATATACGCCCACCTGCATTTAACATATGAGTTGCATCTATTATTGCATTTTTTAAAATCTTCAATTCTCCATTTACTTCAATACGAATTGCCTGAAAAGTCTTTTTAGCCGGATGATGTCCTTCTTGTCTTGCACCCTTTGGTATGGCTTTTTTAATAACCGAAACCAAATCCAAAGTAGTATCAATAGTTCTACTTTTCCTTTCTTCTACTATAAATTCTGCAATTCTTTTAGCCCATTTTTCCTCTCCATAATCCCATAAAATCTTTTCTAATTCTAATTCACTATATTTATTGACTATATCCCAAGCAGAAAACTCTTGACTTAAATCCATTCTCATATCTAACGGTGCATCTTTTTGATAAGAAAACCCCCTTGATTCCTCATCTAATTGATGAGAAGACACACCTAAATCAAGTAATATTCCATCAACACCTTCTATATTTAAATCTTCAAGTACAAGTTTTATATTTTTGAAATTGTTATTAACTATAGTGACTCTATTTTCATATGGTGCTAAGACTGTTTTAGCTTTTTTTATAGCATTTATGTCCTGATCAATCTCTATCAATGTGCCATTTTTAAGTCTCTTTGCTATTTCTATAGAATGACCAGCACCACCTAAAGTACCATCTACATATATTCCATCTTCTTTTATATTTAGTCCTTCTAAAACCTCATTAAGCATAACTGGCACATGTTCAAAATTCAAAATATCAACTCCTAATTTTATATTCCCAATTCAGCCATTTTTTCTGATATACTTTCATAACTTAAATTTTCATCTTCATTGTACAAATTCCATTCATCCTTGCTCCATATTTCAACTCTAGTAGATACTCCTATGATAACTGCATCCTTTTCTAGCTTTGAATGAACTCTTAAATTAGATGGTATAAGTACTCTGCCTTGTTTATCCAATTCACATTCGCAAGCACCAGAAAAGAAAAATCTCACAAAAGCTCTAGCATCTCTACTAGTTAAAGGCAAGGATTTCAATTTCTCCTCTAATACATGCCATTCACTTTTAGGGTAAATAAACAGACAATTATCCAAACCTTTAGTCATGATAAAATTAGAACCAAGATCATCTCTAAATCTAGATGGAATTGTAATTCTTCCCTTGTCATCTAATGTATGCTGATATTCTCCAATGAACATCTATCTCACCCCAAAAGTATAACATTTCAAACCACTTCTCACCACTTTTAACCACTTCTTATTAGTTCTATATAGTTTCTTAAAATCCTTCAATGAAATGAAAAAATTTTTGAATATTTCATAGGACTTTTAGCCCATTTTCACTTGTTTTTGACAAATTTCTTAGGAAAAAATCATAAAAAAAATAAAGTAGACAAAAATCCACTTTATTTTGACAAGTTTTTTATGAAATACTTGCTTTTTTCTTCCTATAAAATAATATAATCATTGCTAATATTGCTATGACTAGACTTACCAATTGGGCTACTCTAATAGGTCCTAACATGAGACTGTCAATCCTTAAACCTTCTATGAAAAACCTGCCTAAAGAATATAGTGCTAAATATAACAAAAACGTTTCTCCATTTACTTTAGATTTGTTTTTTCTATACCACATTAAAAATATGAAAACTAAAAAGTCCCATATGGATTCATACAAAAAAGTAGGATGAACTTTTACTCCATCTATCACAATTCCCCAAGGTAAATCTGTCGGAGTGCCATAGGCTTCTTGATTTATATAATTACCCCATCTTCCAATAGCTTGACCAAGAGAAATACTAGGAGCACATATATCAACTAATTGACAAAAATTCACCTTCCTCTTTTTACAAAATATAATTGCTGTAACTACTGCTGCAATTAGAGCTCCATGTATGGCCATTCCTCCACCTCTAAAATTTAGAATCTGTTTGGGATTTTTCCCATAATAATCCCATGTAAAAGCTACATAATACAGTCTTGCTCCCAATACAGAAAATGGAATAGCATAAAGCAATACATCAATTAAATCATCTTCTTTAAATCCTACTCTCTTTGCTTCCCTAAATGCCAACAATGCTCCTATAACAATCCCACTAGAAATAAGTATCCCATACCATTTAACTTCTAATCCAAATAATGTGAAAGCTACAGGATCCATATAGCCGCCCCCTTTCTATTTATCAGTATCTTTTAATAATAACACACAATTAATTTTTTTTAAAGTCAAATTACATTGGTTTTATAACTGATAGTGTATAATTATCTTTGTCAAAATGTGAATTAAATCTATGATATATATCATCAAAAGTAATCTTATCATATACATCTAAAAGATTTATAAATAAATAATCTAAAAAATAGTAATTAACAAAGTTGTTAGCTATAAATTCTACTGAATTAAATCCCATTAAATCCGAGCCCATGCTTTTCTTTTTAATTCTCAAAAAATCTTCTTCTTTTAAGCCTTTACTTTTCAATTCATTTAAATACTTAATTATCCTTTCAAGAACTAATTCAGGATTTTTAGATTGACCAGATATAACAGAATGACCATAGTTCTCATGACCAGTATACTGTCCTCCAAAACTTCCATCTATGATTCCTTCATTGTACAATTCTTGATAAAACTCTGAACTTTGACCAAATAGCATATCTAGCAATATATTTGTTGTCACCTCTCTTTTTATGAGTTCTTCTCCCAAACATCCAATATCCTTTTCTTTAAATCCAATAGTAAATATAGGCATATAGGTAATAAGCTTTTCTTCAATATATTTTTCTTTGATACTATTTGGTTCTTCATTATATATTCGAACTATATCTTCACTAGAATTTATATCTTTTTTTTCAACTCTTTCAACAGCTTCAACTGCCTTGTCAAAAGAAATATCTCCAGTCATAACTAAAATCATATTTTTAGGATTATAAAAAGTATTGTAGCATTTGTAAAGAATATTTACATCAATTTTCTGTATTCTTTCCACTGTTCCAGCTATATCTATTTTAACTGGATGTTCATAATACATTCCTCTTAAACAGTTAAAAAAAACCCTCCATCCAGGATTGTCCTCATACATTTTTATTTCCTGTGCTATAATTCCTTTTTCCTTTTCCACATTTTCATTTGTAAAATATGGATTCTGAACAAATTTTATTAAAAGTTCCAAACTCTCATAGAAATTGTCTGTGCAAGAAAAAAGATATGCTGTCTGATTAAAATTTGTA
>JAKPAR010000182.1 GCA_029779375.1 Bacillota bacterium
TTCTATTGCCACTCTCATCCCTCCTATTTATCCAATATATATTCTATGAAAAAATATATGTCTAAAGCTTTGAGAATATTACTAAATAGGAGGATATTTAAAAGTTTATTTGTGAACTACCAAAGCCAATTCCCTAAATATTTTACAAGCCACTGCACTACTTACTCCTGTTGGGTCATAATGTGGTGCCAATTCAACCAAATCTGCTCCAACAATATTGTCTAATTTATTTATTTTAGAAAGTATATCAAGGATTTCTTTGAAGCTTATTCCACCTGGCTCTGGTGTTCCAGTTCCCGGAACTACTGATGGATCTAAAATATCAATATCTATAGTCACATATACTGCCTTATCTTTAAGTCTCTCCACAACTTCATCCAATCCATCATAGTTGAACTTTGTCAAATGAGTGTGCTCTTCTGCCCAAAGAAATTCTTCTCTATCTCCTGAACGAATGCCAAATTGATATATTCTTCCGTCTCCTAAAAAGTCCCAAGCCCTTCTCAATACATTTGCATGAGAAAGCTTTTCTCCAAAGAAAGTATCTCTAAGATCAGTATGAGCATCAAAATGAAGTACATATATATCCTTATGTTTTTCGTATACTGCTTCAATAGCTGGATATGAAACCAGATGGTCTCCCCCTATCATCATAGGAATCTTTCCATCTTCCACTATTTCTTTGGCAAATTCTTTTATGACTTTCATACTTTTTTCTGTATTTCCTATAGGCAAAACCAAATCTCCTACATCACAAATTTTAGTGTCCTTTAAATCTTTGTCTAAATAAGGGCTGTACATTTCAAGACCATAGGATTCATTTCTCATAACTGAAGGTGCAAAACGAGTGCCAGGTCTAAAAGAAGTGGTACCATCAAAAGGTGCTCCAAAAACTACAATTTTCGCCTCTTCATAATCACTGTCAAATCCCAAAAAAGTGTGAACATTTTTAGCTTTATTCACAATAAATCATCTCCCCAATATATTTTACTTTAAATTCATAGGCCCATAAAACCATACCAAAGACCTATTTACATCTTTTCCTATATTCATATATAATATCCATTGTGAAAGACTTCCAAGTGGTCTTTCTTCCCCGTAAAGAGCGTGCTTTTAGCAAGCTCATTTCCCTATTTTAAAATACCGACTATTAAGGTCGGTATTTTTTCATTCTATAACAACTATCGAACCATCAGGAACATTGTCATAAATATATTTTGCCACAGCAACAGGAAGTCTTATACAGCCATGACTAGAAGGTTCGCCTAGTTTTTTTGCTTCCTCTACTATAACCATTCCATCTTCTGTGAATGGAACTGAATGGAAAAGATAAGAACCTTTAAAACCTACCCAATATTTCATTCCCTGCTCAAATCTAGGTATATATGCCCATTCGCCTCTTCTATCCTTTTCAATTTCAAAAATTCCTTTTGGGGTAAATGAATCCCACACCCCACTGGAACCTAGACTTTCTAGTACAAGTTCCCCTTCATTGTATATATAAATAGTTTGATTTGATTCATCAAATTTTATGAACCAAGCCGAAGAATTCTCATCGTATTTATGTGGGGGTATAGCTCTAGTTCTTATGTATCTGGCATCAGCATATCCTATTTGTCCATCTTTAGTTTTGACTTTAAACCAGCCAAATGGTAGTGTTTCAAGTAATTCTACTTTTTCATAATTATCTAGTATAGCAATTATTTCACTTTCTTCATCCTTTTCACTATAGATTTTTATCTTCCCATCTTTTTCTAAAGTATTTAGTGCTTCCCCTTCATACTCTACTTTCAATTTTCTTGTCATTCTCTCCTCTTTTTCTAAGGATCTATTGGTCGTAACAATAGTACCTTCTTCTTTTTTTATATCATATACAGCTGTAGCTTGTTCCTTTTCCCCCAAATTATATTCTATTAAAAAAACACTAGAGATTGTCATGATTATAGCAAATAAAAATATATTTATTTTATTTTTCAAAACATCATCACCTTGTCTTACGTAGTTTTTACTAATTATATCATAAAAATAAAATGAAAAAAAGCAGCAAAGCTGCTTTTTATTCTAACAAATACTTATTTTTCTTTCTTCTCCATCACATATAGTTACTTCAACAGTTTCTGTCAATATATCTGAATAGGTATAAGATACTCTCCTAACACTGTCATATTGATTTGAAATCTTTACGACAAATATACTTGGATATGCGCTTTCTAATATTCCCTCCCGTACAGTAGTTTTTTTCCTACCTTTGTTAGCCTTCAATATGACCTTCTTTCCCACTGAATCTTCTACATCTTTTTTAATCTTAGTCAAAGAATTCTTTTCTAACAAAGCTATCACCTTCCCTAAAATTTTCCCCTTTAGCAGGGGTTAGAAGGAGTGCAAGGGACACTCATACTTGATATTATATCACGAGTTGTCCTTTTTGTCAAATAGATTATTATACTACTAATGCATCTACTTGTCAATTGTAAAAGAGCAAAAATTAATATTCAAAATATTCTAAAATACCCAATGTTATGGCACGAGACAAATCTTTTATGAAATTTTTTTCTGAAAAACATTTTTCTTCTTCTAAATTAGACAAAAACCCAAGTTCTACCAATATAGTATTTACACCTATGCTCTTTAAAAGATAAAAGTTTCCCTCTTTCACTCCTCTATTCACTAGACCAACTTCTTCTAAATTTTTAAGTAAAATATTTCCCATTTCTCTGCTTTCTGTATCTCCTCTAAAACAGTATATTTCACAACCTTTCATATTGGAATTAGGAAAATAATTCATATGAAGTGAAATAAAAAAATCTGGTCGAATTCTATTAGCCATTTCTGATCTTTTACTCAAAAACCGTTCTTCATCTACTTCCCTAGTGAGATAAACTTCTCCTCCCAATATTTCTATTTCTTCTCTCAACATTTTTGCTACTTCAAGAACAATATCTTTTTCTTTTAAACCCAATTCTCCTATATAACCAGAGTCTTTTCCACCGTGACCTGGATCTATCATTATAGTTTTGCCATAAAGAGGATTTCCTATGCCTGGAAGAGAATATTTTTCCACATCTACTCCAGTATAATAATACTTAAGTATCTCTAAAAAAGAATATCCCCTATTGGCAAGCTCATTTCCTCCATATTGACAAAATCCAAGTCCATCACCTTTTCCCTTGGAAGTAAATCTTATATATAGTGGAGTCATATAAAATCTAGTCGAATTCAAATGAAGCCCTTCCATTATTTCCTTTCCACTAAAAACTTTTCCTCCTACATTTATGCTCAATACTCTATTTTCTTCATCTCTTTCTATATCCTCAAAAAACCCCTTTATTTCTCCTTTAGAATAAGGATTGTCTAAATGGAATTTGACTTTTAGTGCTTTTTCAATATCTTCAATGGAAAAATCTTTTTCTTCAATTAAATTGGGGGAATTTTGGCAGTAAAGACAAAGCACCTTTCTTAGATAATTGACTTCATTTTTTATTACATTCTCTGAGTTTTCTGTGCTTCCTCCACAAGTATCATGGAATCTAGCCATTATAGGCTTGCCTTTCATAGTTATGACAAGGCCTTTTGTTTCCTCAACAGCTTTTTTTATTTTCCCAATATTTTCAACATATTTTTCACTCCACATTTCCTCAAGTTCCCGCTGAGAATAAAATCTATAAGAACAATGTAGTGAATTGGATTTATCTATTTTCAAATATTCTCTAATCATATTGGTCCTTGCAATAACAGCTTGTGCCTTTAGACACTCTATATGAAAATCTATATCAATCTGTGAGGGAAGCAATTTCTCAATTATCTCTTCAAGGGGTTTTTGAAATATTTCTTTTTTTTCTAGGCAAAACATAAAATACCCCCTTTTTTTAATAGGTATTAATATATCTTATGAAATTTAGATTGTTTGAGTGAATATTGTGGTATAATTATATTGTCACAAAAAGGGGGTATTTTACATGAAAGGTACAATAGTATCTGCTTGGATAAAAACTTGTAGGAATATCTATGGAGATGAGATTACAAATGAAGCCATGAAAAAATATGGTATGAGTCCAGACAAGATATTTACTCCTATGGAAGATATTGATGATAAAGCTGCCATAGGTATTGTAGACTACATAGCCGAAAAGACCAATAAAACATCTTTTGAGGCCTGGAAAGAAATGGGCAAAAACAATGTTTTGACTTTTTCCTTGGACTATCCTGCTTTTTTCAGATACAAAAATTTGTATTCATTTTTAAGAGCTATGTACGATATCCATGTAGTAGTCACAAAGAGAATACCAGGAGCAAAGCCTCCTATACTACATGTTGAACCAATAGGAAGCAAAAAAGCTTCGATGACATATTCTTCACCTAGAGGAATGTTTGGATATTTTGAGGGAATGCTCATAGGTGCTAGTCAATTCTACAATGAAAAAATAGATATAGAAACCATAGAAAAAACTAAAGATTTTATGAAAATACACATAACTTTCCCTGAAGAAATTTATGAGCACAAAGATTATAAGTTTAACAAAGCTTTATCCTTTGGGTTTATCAAAAACTTGGAGACAAAAATTGGAGTAGCCTCACTATTGTTTATAGGAATACCTTATGTGATACTATCAAAATTTGCAAATGAAAATATTCTATTGCCAACATTTTTGGGTTTATCTTTTCTAGTTCCTTTTTTAATAAGTAAAGGACTATTCGCACCAATAAAAACTATTTATAGAAACCTTGATGAAATGGAAAATAGAAATATTTCAATTGAAAATACCATTTCTACAAAAGATTTCTTTGAAAATATAAATTCAAAACTCAATAGTATAAAAGCAAATATAAAATCAGATTTTGTTGGATATAAGGGAACTA
>JAKPAR010000204.1 GCA_029779375.1 Bacillota bacterium
ACTTCGCAAGCATATTTTTAGTTATTTCCAATGTAAAAGCTTCTTTGGACCAAGGAGTGGTAAAAGAAGTCTTTTCTATATCTAAGACTTCATCTATATCTTCTTCACGCATATTTCTAACTAAAATGTCCATAGACATCACTACCTTTTCTTATATTCTCTTTGAGCTTGAGACTCTCTTAGATATTCTGGCACCAAATCAAAATAATTCTCTCTTTGACCTTTATTCCATTTAAGCATTGCCAATTCCCCCACACTTGAAGCTTTAGCCCCATTTAAATGTATAGGAGCAAATATAGCATTAGGCCCTAATTTTTTACTTATATTATCTTTATATACAACAGTTCCATCGCCATTAAACACAACTTTTCCATCAAAGCTTTGAACTTTTTCTATAAGTTCATCTATTTCCATTATATTTGGTTCAAATCTATTTATAAGTATTCCATTTTCCCATTGGTATATTCCTGTAAAAACTCTATTTCTTCTTGCATCCATTATAGGTACAACTATTCCCCCAAAAGGAATATTAAATGCAAGGGCCTCTAAGGTTGATATCCCTAAAACAGGTTTATCTAACACATGAGCTAAACTCTTTATTGTAGCTAAACCAATTCTAAGTCCTGTAAAAGAACCTGGGCCTTTCGCACCAGCAAATAAATCAATCTCCTCAATTTTTAAACTTAAACTGTCCATTATAACCTTTATCATAGGTATAAGTCTTTCCGAATGGGTCATGTCTTGATTTAAATTGTATTCACCTAGTACTTTTTCTTCATCTAGTACCGCACAAGTTGCTACCATACTGGATGTATCTATAGCTAATACTTTCAATATCTCTTCAACTCCTCTATTATACTTTTATTTCTTTCTCCACTACCATAAATATTAAGTACTCTCTCTTCATCATTAGAACCTCTCTTTATTTCTATGGTGAGTACATCTTCTGGAAGAACATTTTTTATTTTATCTGCCCATTCTATAATGGACACTCCATTGGAATAAAAATATTCTTCAAATCCTAAATCATATATACTTTCTACTTCTTCTAGTCTATATACATCAAAATGGTATAGTGGAACTCTTCCCTTGTACTCATTTATGAGAGTAAAAGTAGGACTTGTCACATATTCCTCTACATCTAATCCCTTAGCTATGGATTTAGTCATAGTAGTTTTTCCTGCACCTAAATCTCCTATTAGACATATAATTTCTCCACCTTTTAATATTTTACCCAATTTGTAGCCAAATTGTTCTGTATCTTTTGTATTTTTAAGTATTATTTCCATCTAAACTCAACCTTTCCATCCATAAACTATATATAATTATAGCATTCCCATAAAGTTTAAGCCATAAAAAAACTAGAGTCAAGGGCAAATTGATAGTTCCCTTGACTCTAGTTTTTATCTATGAAGTACCGGTGATACTTTTTTATATAAAAGCAATGTAATCAATGTAACTATAACACCTTTAAGCAAATTGAAAGGAGCTACTGCATATACTATAAGAGACTTTAAGTCAACTACATATTTGTTAACTGCACTTCCCATAGCAACAATTTTATCTAATGGCATTCCAAATAACTTTGCATAAAAAGGTATCATTATGAAATAATTTACAAAAGACATGACTACTGTCATAGCTATAGTTCCTAAAATCATTCCAACAACTGCGTTTTTCAAATTCTTTTCTCTATGATACATCCATCCTGCTACATATACAAATACACTTCCTACAACAAAGTTTGCAAGTTCTCCTACTACCATAGTAGAAGTTCCTCTTATGACAATGTGTAGTATATTTTTTATAAGTTCTATTAAAACTCCAGCCATTGGTCCTAATGCAAAAGCTCCCATAAGAGCTGGTACTTCGCTTAGGTCCATTTTCAAAAACCCTGGTGCAAACCATAGTGGAAATTCAATGAGCATAAGTACAAATGAAACAGCTGAAAGAATTCCAATTTTGGTCAACATCTTTGTTGACATCTTACCTTTTTCTTTTTTCAATTCCATAAAAAATCCCTCC